>NZ_CP024201.1:4360000-4577265 GCF_002749615.1 Caulobacter mirabilis | reverse complement strand
GGCGATGGACATCGCCAGCGAGCCTGTCACAGCGGGCCGATCGCCAAGACCCTCTGGGTCTCAGCGCGCCGCGGGGTCTGGGTGCTGCCCAAGTACATCAACGGCAAGCCGGCCGATAAAACCGCTATGCCGCACTGGATGCCGCGCAAGCTGGGCCTGAGTCTGGCCCGGAAGATGATCAAGCGGACGTTGGGGCCATGGAGGACTACGGGCTTCCCAAGCCGGACCACGAGCCGCTGGGAAGCCCACCCCTCGGTCAGCGGAGAATTCCTGACCCGGGCCGGCTGCGGCGACGTGAAGTTCAAGCCGGCGATCAAGGCTCTGGAGGGGCGAAAGGTCCGCTTCGCCGACGACAGCGTCGAGGATGTCGACGCTATCGTCTTCGCCACCGGCTACGACATGCGCTTCCCGTTCTTCGACGACCCGAACCTGCTGCCGGACGCCGATCATCGGCTGCCGCTCTTCAAGCGGATGATGAAGCCGGGGGCGCCGAACCTGTTCTACATGGCCCTGGCCCAGCCGCTGCCGACGCTGGTGAACTTCGCCGAGCAGCAGAGCAAGCTGGTCGCCGCCTACCTCACCGGCCGTTACATGCCGCCGCCGGACGCGGAGATGGAGCGGATCATCGCCAAGGACGAGGAGACGCATATGGCGCACTACTACAAGGCCAAGCGCCACACGATCCAGGTCGACTTCGGGGTCTACGTCCACGACCTGCTCAGGGAGATCGAGCGCGGCGGACGGCGCGCTGCGGCGGCGGGAAACCGCCTGCCCGTGCCGGCGCGTGCGGAGACGGTGAAGGCCTAGGGCGCGAACGCGCGCAGGAAGGCCGCAACGTGGAAGGCGCGATAATGGCCGCGCTCCACCGCGTCATCCATGGGCAGGGCGTAGCCGACCGCGCCCAGCGAGGTCTGCAGGAACGGGGCGTAGAACAGCCGGGCCATCAGCAGGGGATCGTTGCCGGCCGCCAGTTCGCCACGCGTCATCGCCCGCTCGAACGCCCGCGCCAGGGCGACCAGTCCGGGCGCCAGCACCTCGCGCCGGATGAAGCCGGCGATCTCCGGCCGGCGGCCGGCCTCGTCCATCGCCAGCATCAGGTAGCGGCGCGTCAGGCCGGTGGACTGAAGCTGCTCGACCCGTTCGGAGAAGCCGGCGACCATGTCCGAGATGGGCCCCGGATGCTCGTCGACCCAGCGCACCACCGCCCGTGCGGGTTCGGCCAGGTCCTCCTCCAGAAGCGCCTCGATCAGCCGGTCCTTGCTGGGGAAGTAGCGATAGACGGCCGGCTTGGTGACGCCTACCGCCGCCGCGACCTCGTCCATGCGCGCGGTCTCGAACCTTTGCGGGCGAACAGCTCGCGCGCGGCGGCCAGAATCTCGCGCGGGCGGGCTCGGGCGCGTTCGCCACGAGTGGTTGGTCTGGTCTGCGCTGCGGTCACGGTACGCAATCTCCTGCTTCGCGTCGGCGAGCGTAGCTATATACTCACGGGTAACCAACGAGAGGAAATGCCGTGACTCCGAGCGTCGATGTCTTCTGGTCGTTCCGCAGCCCCTATTCCTACCTGGCGACGCCGCAGCTGGTCCGGCTGCGCGAGGATTTCGACCTGCAGATCGTGGTGCGGCCGGTGCTGCCGATCGCCGTGCGGATCGACGGCTTCTTCAAGCGGGTGAACCCGCTCTGGCCGCCTTACCTGGCGCGGGACATCTATCGGCTGGGCCAGATGCAGGGCGTGCCGATCCGCTGGCCTCGTCCCGATCCGATCGTCATGGACATCGCCAGCGGCGAGGTGCCGGCCGATCAGCCCTACATCCATCGCCTGACGCGCCTTGGCCAGGCGGCGGCGGAGGCGGGGCGCGGACTGGAGTACGTCGCCGAGGTTGGAGCGGTGATCTGGTCGGGCGCCGTCGACGACTGGCATCTGGGCGATCACCTCGCCAGGGCGGCCGAGCGGGCGGGCCTGGACCCGGGGCGTTGGAGCGGGCGGCGGCGTCCGAAGCCGACCGGCTGGACGCCCAGATCGCCGCCAATCAGCAGGCGCTGGAGAGCGCGGGTCACTGGGGGGTTCCGACCATGGTCTTCGACGGGGAACCGTTCTTTGGACAGGATCGTTTGGACGTGCTGCGCTGGCGTCTCGAGCAACGCGGGGTGTCGAAGCGCCGTTCAGAAGCCATTCAGGCGCACTAGGTTGATCTGCGCCCGGGCAGCGGCGAAAACGTCGCAGAACGGCGCTATCTCGGCGCACAGGAATGAGGTCTAGGCCATGAGCAACCATCGAATCATCCTGGGAGCGGCCGCCATCGCCCTGGCGGTCGCCGGCGCCGCGGAGGCCCAACCGAGCGGCCGGGAGCGGATCACCCTCTATGAAGGCCCCAATTTCACGGGCCGCTCGTTCACGGCCGACCAGGACATTTCGAACCTGCCGCGCGAGTACAACGACCGCGCGATGAGCGTGCGGATCGTCGGCAGCTGGAAGATCTGCGAGAACAGCAACTACGGCGGCCGCTGCGTCGACATCGACCGCGACGTCTCGGATCTGCGGTCCTGGGGCATGGATCGTACGATCAGCTCCATGCGCAACACCGACTCCTACGGCGGTGGCGGCGGCGGCTGGAACGGCGGCGGCGGTCGTCCGCCGGGCGGCGGCTGGGGCGGCGGTTCGCGCCAGCCCAGCATCACCTTCTACGAAGGCCCGAACTTCACCGGCCGGTCCTACTATTCCGACCAGAACATCTCGAACCTGCCGCGCGAGTACAACGACCGCGCCATGAGCGTGCGGATCCGCGGCAGCTGGAGGCTCTGCGAAAACAGCGATTACGGCGGCCGCTGCGTCGACATCGATCGCGACGTCTCGGATCTGCGCTCGTGGGGCATGGATCGCACGATCAGCTCGGCCCGCAACACCGACTCCTACGGTGGCGGTGGCGGTGGCGGCGGCGGCTGGAACGGCGGCGGCGGAGGGCGCCCGCCGGGCGGCGGCTGGCGCCAGCCGACCATCACCCTCTACGAGGGACCCAACTTCTCCGGCCGTTCGATCACCATCGATCAGGACTACACCAACCTGCCGCGCGAATATAACGACCGGGCGCTCAGCCTCCGGGTCCAGGGCAGCTGGCTGATCTGTCAGGATGCGAACTATCGCGGCCAATGCATCTCGGTGGATCGCGATGTCCGCGACTTGGATCGCATGGGACTGGGCCAGGCGATCTCGTCCCTGCGCTACGAAGGGCGCGACCGCTAGCGGTCGGACATAACGTCGCTCTTTTCGGCGGTGCGCGAGACCTGTTAGCGTACCGCCGATGAGTGACGCCGCCCTCCTAGCACCCGGCAAGCGCGAGCAGACCAAGGTCGCGAACCGACGGGCCATTCTTGACGCCGCTCGCGAGGTTTTCGCCGAGCTCGGATACGAAGCCGCGACCGTTCGCGACATCATCCGTCGGACCGGCCTCGCGTCGGGCACCTTCTACAACTACTTCCGCTCACGCGAGGAAGTGTTCGAGGCGTTGGCCGACGACGGCGCGGCCCGCTTCCGGCCGATCCTGCGGGCTTGCTGGGAGGCCTCGAACACCTTCGAGGGCTACCTGCGCGCGGCGATCCAGGCCTATTTCGACTTCATGGCCGACGAGCATGAGAACTGGCTGGCGGGCCGCCCGCCCGGCGAGCGGCATCCGCATGTGCGCGTCAAGACGCCGGAGATAGAACGGGTGTTCCTGGAGGTCCGCGGGGCCTTCGCCCAGGTGATGGAGGCCGGCGGCGCCCCTCGGGTCGACGCCGACTACCTGTCCGCCGCCTGCATCGCCGTCGCGCGCGAGGTCGGGGACAAGATGATGGAACGCCGTCCCATCGATACGGTCGGCGCCACCGACTTCGCGGTCAAGCTGATCCTCGGCGGCATACCGGCGCTTCCGCGCCTGGCGCCGTGACGGAGGCGACCGGTGGCTGACCCCGCAGTCCAGAAGACGATCCTGAGCGTCCTTCTGTCCCTCCCGACCCCGGTGCTGCGGGCCCTGTCCGGCGGCGGCGTGGTCTATCAGGGCGGGCGCACGCTGGACCCCCGCTTCCAGTTCCTGGCCGCCGGCGCCAAGCGGATGCCCGCGATGTCGTCGCTGTCGCCGGAGGAAGCGCGGGCCGCCAGCGCGGGCGGGCTGGTCCTGATGGCCGGCAAGCCCGAGCCCGGCGTCCGGATGGAGAACCTCAGCTTCGACGGCCCTGGCGGGTTGGTGAGGCTGCGCGCCTATCGACCGGCGGAGCAGGACAGCGCAGCGCCCCTGATCGTCTACGCCCACTTCGGCGGCGGCGTGATCGGCGACCTGGAGACCAGCGACGTCTTCTGTCAGATCCTGGCCCGGATCGCGCGTACGGCGGTGCTGTCGGTCGACTATCGCCTGGCGCCGGAGCATCGATTCCCCGCCGGCCTCGAGGATGTGCTCGCCGCGTATCGCTGGGGACGCGACAACGCCGCGCGGTTCGGCGCCGCGCCTGGCGTCGCGGCCATCGGCGGCGACTCCATGGGCGGCAACTTCTCGGCCATCGTGGCCCAGGAGTTGAAACGCCTCGGCGAGGCTCAGCCGGCTCTGCAGCTGCTGATCTATCCCGCGGTGGATGTGGCCAGCGAGACCCAGTCCATGACCACCTACGGCGACAGCTACCCGTTGTCCCGCGACACCATGAACTGGTTCATGGGCCACTACATGGGTCCCGACGCCGATCCCGCCGATCCGCGCCTGTCGCCGATCAAGACCGCGGACCTGGCCGGCTTGGCGCCGGCCGTGATCATCACCGCGGGCTTCGATCCGCTGGTCGACCAGGGGGAGTGCTACGCCAAGCGGCTCAAGGACGCCGGGGTGCCGGTGATCTACCGCTGCTACGACGGCATGGCGCACGGCTTCACGGCCTTCACGGGGGCCATTCCGTGCGCCGACGTGGCCTGCCGCGAGATCGCGGGGTTCGTGCGCCAGGCCTATGACGGGATGCTGAAGTAGGCGGCCGTCCGACGGGGGTGACTCCCCCAGCGGAACAGCCTCTAACACGGCTCCGAGCAAGGGAGCGGAAGCATGCGCGCGCTGGTCGTCGACAGTCTGGGCGAGTTCTACGCCGGAACCTCGGTGCGCGAGGTCGAGACGCCCGCGCCCGCCCCGGCGATGTGCTGGTCAAGGTCCGCGCGGCCAGCGTCAACTTCCCCGACCTGCTGATGACCAAGGGCGAGTACCAGTTCAAGCCGCCCCTGCCGTTCACGCCGGGTCTGGATCTGGCGGGGGAGATCGTCGCGGTCGGCGACGGCGTGACCGGCTGGAAGATCGGCGATGCGGTCGTCGGCGGAGCCCGGCTGGGCGGCTTCGCGGAATACGCTGTCCTGTCGGCCTCCACGTTGAAGCCCAAGCCGCAGCGGTTGAGCTTCGCCCAGGCGGCGGCCTACGGGGCGGCGTACCTGACCGCCTACGTCGCTCTGGTGCGGCGGGCGCGGGTCCAGCCGGGGGAGTGGGTGTTGGTCCACGGCGCCGCCGGCGGGGTCGGGCTGGCGGCCGTCGACATGGCCAAGGCCCTCGGCGCCAGGGTGATCGCGGCCTCGGCCTCCGACGAGAAGCTGAAGATCGTCGCGGACGAGTATCAGCCCGACGCCGTCGTCAACATCACCGGCGGGTTCAAGGACCAGGTCAAGGCGATCACCGGCGGGGCCGGGGCGGATGTGATCTACGATCCGGTCGGCGGCGACGTCTTCGACGAGAGCGTGCGCTGCATCGCCTTCGACGGCCGGCTGCTGGTGATCGGCTTCACCTCGGGGCGGATCCCGACGGTTTCGGTCAACATGCCGCTGATCAAGGGGTTCTCGGTGATCGGGGTGCGGGCCGGCGAGTACGGCCGTCAGTTCCCAGCCAAGGGCAAGGAGAACCAGGACGCCATCTGGCGGATGGCCGACGAGGGCGTGATCCGACCGCGCGTCCACGCCGAGCTGCCGCTGGAGCAGTGGCGCGAGGCCTTCGACCTGCTCGCCGATCGCAAGGTGGTGGGCAAGGCGATCATTCGCCCCGACCTGTAAGGCCTTGGCTTGACTCGCGAAGTCCCTTCCCGTATTTCCGCCCGCTCATCGCGACGGGCCTGGGCCTGGCGCGTCTCGATTTTTGAACTTGGAGCTTTCCCGTGAGCAAGCGGACCTTTCAGCCCTCGCGTCTCGTGCGCAAGCGCCGTCACGGCTTCCGGCTGCGGATGTCGACCAAGAACGGCGCCAAGATCATCGCGCGTCGTCGCGCCAAGGGCCGCAAGCGCCTCTCGGCCTAGCGTCTGACGCGCGCGTCCCCATCTGCGTCTCACGACGAAGGGGCGGGACGACTTGCAGCCAACGCCTGACATCCAGCGACTGAAGCGGCGGCCGGAGTTTCTCCTGGCCGCCAAAGCGCCTTCCTGCGCCCGCGGCGCGGTCGTGGTGCAACGGCGCGACCGCGCCGATGACAATCCCGCTATCCGCGCCGGCTTCACGGCGACCAAGAAGATCGGCGGCGCCGTCGATCGCAACCGCGCCAAACGCCGCCTGCGCGAGGCCGCGCGCCTCCTGCTCCCCCAGATCGGTCGTCCTGGCTCCGACTACGTCTTCATCGCCCGCGGCGGCACGACGACGCGGGGGTGGGACCGTCTCCTTGACGATGTGAAAAGCGCGCTGATAAGGCTCGCCGCCGATCCCGGCCCCGCCCCGGCGTCCGCCGACGCCCCGTCCGACCTCTCGCGCCCCGGTTAGTCCGCTCCATGCAGCAGAACGACTCCCGCAACACGATCGCGTTCTTCGCTATCGCCGTGCTGATCCTGATCGGCTACCAGTTCTTCGTCTTCGAGCCGCAGAAGGCCCAGAAGGCGGCGGAGAGCCGGGCGAAGGCCGCGGCCGCCCAGGCCCAGGCGCCGACCGGGCCGATGGTCCCCAAGGTGGTCACGCGTGAGGTCGCCAAGGCGGCCAGCCCGCGCGTGGCGGTCGACACCCCGGCGCTGTCCGGCTCGCTGCGCCTGCAGGGCGCGCGGATCGACGACCTGTACCTGAAGGGTTACCGCGAGACCCTGGCCAAGAATTCGCCGCCGGTGGAGCTGTTCCGTCCCGAGGGCGCCGAGCACGCCTGGTTCGCCGAGTTCGGCTGGACCGGTCAGAACATCCCCGGCCTGCCGGGCGCGCAGACCGTGTGGACCAAGACCGCCGGCGACGTGCTGGCTCCCGGCAAGCCGGTCACCCTGACCTACGCCGCGCCGAACGGCCTGACCTTCACCCGCAAGGTTTCGGTCGACGACAAGTTCATGTTCACGATCGACGACGCCGTGACCAACGCCGGCGGCGTTCCGATCACCCTGGCGCCCTATGCCTCCGTCCAGCGGCAGGGCCTGGCCCCGCACCATGGCAAGGGCCAGAACGTCCATGAGGGCGCGGTCGGCATCCTGTCGGACGGCGACAAGGGTCGCGAACTGCGCCTCAGCAAATACAAGGACTGGAAGAAGAAGGCCTCCCAGACTTTCGCCTCGACGGGCGGCTGGCTGGGCGTCACCGACAAATACTGGCTGGCGGCCCTGGTCCCGAACCAGTCCGAGAAGATCAACGCGTCCTATCGCGTCACGCCGAGCCAGGACGTCGACATCTACGACGTCAACTACGTTGGCGCGCCGCGCACCATCGCGGCCGGCGCCACCGTCACGGAGACCACCCGCCTGTTCGCGGGCGCCAAGGTCGTCCAGGACCTGCAGGGCTACGAGAAGGCGCTCGGGATTCCCGACTTCGACAAGGCCGTCGACTGGGGGATGCTGTGGTTCTTCACCCGGCCGTTCTTCATGGCGCTGGAGTACATCTTCGGCCTGGTCGGCAACTTCGGCGTCGCCATCCTGGCGGTGACCCTGCTGGTGCGCCTGCTGCTCTTCCCGCTGGCGCACAAGAGCTACGAGTCCATGTCGCGGATGAAGAAGCTCCAGAAGCCGATGGAAGAGCTCAAGGCCCGCTACAAGGACGACCCGGCCAAGATGCAGCAGGAGACGCTGGCCCTGTACCAGCGCGAGAAGGTCAACCCGGTCGCGGGCTGTCTGCCGATCCTGCTGCAGATCCCGATCTTCCTGGCCTTCTACAAGGTGCTGTCGGTCACCATCGAGATGCGGCACGCGCCGTTCATCGCCTACATCCAGGACCTGTCGGCGCCGGATCCGCACACCATCCTGAACCTGTTCGGCCTGATCCCGTGGAACGTCGCCGCGACGCCGTTCATCGGCGGCGTCGACGCCCTGGTGCACCTGGGCCCGCTGCCGCTGCTCTACGGCTTCACCATGTGGCTGACGACGGCGATGAACCCGCCGGCGCCCGATCCCATGCAGCAGCGTATCTTCCAGCTGATGCCGATCCTGTTCACCTTCATCATGGCCGGCTTCCCGGCGGGCCTGCTGCTGTACTGGACGTTCTCGAACGTGTTCTCGATCTTCCAGCAGTACATCATCATGCACCGTCTGAAGGTCGATAACCCGATCGACGACTTCCTCGCCAAGATCCGCGGCGAGGGGAAGGCGATCGGTTGACCGAGGTCTTCGACCAGGACGAGATCGAGGCCGCGCGCGTCCTCTTCGCCCATCCGGTCGCCTTTATGATGGGGGCGGTCCGGATGGACGGGCTGCCCGCGCCGGACCTGCCGGAGGTGGCCTTCGCCGGCCGCTCGAACGTGGGCAAGTCCAGCCTGATCAACGCCCTGGTCGGGCAGAAGTACCTGGCCCGGGCCTCGAACGAGCCGGGGCGGACCCGCGAGATCAACTTCTTCAATCTCGACGACAAGCTGCGGCTGGTCGACCTGCCCGGCTACGGCTTCGCCCGGGTGTCGCGCGGGGTGGCGAACAAGTTCCAGGACCTGGGCCGGGCCTATCTGCGCGGTCGGCCGAACCTGAAGCGGGTCTATCTGCTGATCGACGCGCGCCACGGCCTCAAGGACGTCGACAAGGAGGCGCTGGACGCGCTGGATCTCGCCGCTGTCAGCTACCAGATCGTCCTGACCAAGGCCGACAAGCTGAAGGCCGCCGAGATCGAGAAGGTCGTCGCCAAGACGGTCGAGGCGATCCGCAAGCGCCCCGCCTCCTTCCCGCGGGTGCTGGCGACCTCGTCCGAGAAGGGCGTCGGCATCCCGGATCTGCGCGCCGAGGTGAAGGCCGCCTGCGAGGTCTAGGCCTTGCGTGGTTCGAGACGCCGGGCTGAGGCCCGGCTCCTCACCATGACGAACGTGGGTGGCGATCTGCTGAATTCGTCATCCTGAGGAGCGAGCCTCAAGCGAGCGTCTCGAAGGACGCACTACGCCTACTTCCGCACCACCTCGCCGCCCTTCATCACGAAGGTCACCCGCTCCAGTTCGCTGACGTCGGCCAGCGGATCGCCTTTCACCGCGATCAGGTCGCCGTAGCGGCCGACCGAGACCTGGCCCACGTCGCCGACCTGGCCCAGCGCCGCGGCCGCGTTGACCGTCGCGGCCTGGATCGCCTGAAGCGGGGTGGCGCAATAGCGGACCATCACGGCGAACTGCCTGGCGTTGTCGCCGTGCGGATACACGCCGGCGTCGGTGCCGTAGACCTGCTTCACCCCGGCCTTGACCGCCTTGCAGAAGTTCTGGCGCTGGGCCTCGCCGATGGCGCGATCCTTCTCGATTTCGCTCTCGCGGACGCCGTTCTTGCGGCCCTCGGCCTGGGTGTAGTCGGTGTTGTAGATGTCCATCGAGAACCAGGTCCCGGCCTTCAGGGCGTCCTTGATCCCCTGATCGTCGACCAGGGAGACGTGTTCGATGGTGTCGACGCCGCCGGCGATGGCGGCGCGGATGCCCTCGGGTCCGTGGGCGTGGGCGGCGACCTTGAGACCCTGCATATGGGCCTCGGCGGTGATCGCCTTGATCTCCTCGACGGTCATCTGCTGCACCCCGACGCCGTCGTTGGAGAAGACCCCGCCCGTGGCGCAGATCTTGATCGCCTTGGCTCCGTACTTGTGCATCTGGCGGACCATGCGGCGCGCCTCTTCCGGGCCGTCGGCGACCGCCGGGCTGACCGCTTCGACCGAAGGTGGGAAATAGGTCTGGTCGCAGTGGCCGCCCGTCGCGCCGATGGCGTAGCCGGCCGGCACGATCCGGGGGCCCTTGATGAAGCCTTCCTCGATCCCCTGTTTCAGGGCCACGTCGTTGTAGCGGTCGGCGCCGACGTTGCGGACGGTGGTGAAGCCGGCGTCCAGGGTGCGGGCCGCATGGGCGACGCCGACGACGGCCCAGAAGCTGTCGGTGAAGCGCAGACCCGTGTAGCCGCCGTACAGCGGGCTGGCGTCGAGATGGACGTGCATGTCGATCAGGCCTGGCAGCAGGGTCTGGCCGGGCAGGTCGACGTGCTCGTACCCCGGCTGCAGGGTCATCGCGGCCAGGGAGCCGATCGCGGTGATCCGGCCATCCACGATGACTACGGCGGGGTTCTCGACATAGCGGCCGGTCGAGACGTCGAGCAGCCGGGCGGCGGTGACGACCACGGTCTTCTTGGGGGCGGGCGGCGCGGGCTGGGCCCCAGCGGCGCCTCCCGCGGCGATGGCGACAGCGAAGGCGGCGACGGCGACCAGGCGCATGATGGTTCCCCCGAGATGATCCGGCGACTGTACCGATACGCCTGTCGATTGCGAGCACTTGCCTAAACGCTCCCGCAACGCTTGTGTCATAGGATTCGCTGGGCTCAGCCGTCGGGGAGCGCTTGTCCGTGAAGATCGAGGTCGTCAGGCCGTGGGAGCTGACCGCCGACGCCGTCGCGCGTTGGACGGCTCTGCAGTCGGCTGACCGGGTGCTCGAGAGCCCGTTCCTTTCGCCGCATTGGCCGCGCGCCGTCGCCAAGGCGCAGGGCGCGCCGACCGACAACCGCGGCGTCCGCGTGGCCGTGATCGGCGGACTGGACGACCCCAAGGGCTTTCTGGCCGCCCGCGTCAGCGCCTTCTCGGCGATGCCGGCGGGCGCGCCGATGTGCGACTACCAGGGTCTGGTCGCGGAACCGGGCCTGGAGGTCGATCCGCGCGCCCTGGTCTCGGCGCTCGGCGTCGGCCGTCTCGATTTCAGCGAGATGCTGCAGGATCAGCAGGTTTTCGCCCCGCATGTCCGCGGTTCGGACGTGTCCCGTGTCATCGACGTGTCCTGCGGCTACGCGGCCTATGAGGCCGAGCGGCGGGAGGCGGGCGTCTCCGCCCTCAAGGACACCGACAAGAAGCGGCGCAAGGTCGAACGCGAGGTCGGCCCGGTCACCTTCACCGCCTTCTCGCGATCCAAGGCCGATTTCGACAGGTTGGTCGAGTGGAAGCGCGCCGCCTGGAAGGCGACGGGCCAGACGGACGTCTTCTCCGCCGATTGGCCGCAGCGGTTGGTGCGGGGGCTGTTCGCCAGCCGAGATCCCGACTTCGGCGGAGTGCTGTTCACCCTGCATTTCGGCGACCAGCTGGCCGCCGCCCAACTGGACATCCACGGCGGCCGTACGGTGCACAGCTGGATCATCGGCCACGAGGCGGCGTTCGAGCGCTATTCGCCGGGCATGATCCTGTTCCAGTCGATCCTGCGCTGGATGGACGACGTCCCCTACGATCGTCTGGACCTGGGCGCCGGGGACTATCGATTCAAGCGCGAGCTGGCGAACCAGACGGTCGGCGTTTCGCACGGCTTCGTCGGCAACCCGTCGGCCTCGGCGCTGATCCGCCAGGCCGCCTACGGCGTGCGCCAGGCGGCCGAAGCGCTGCCTCTGGGCCGGGTTTCGGAGCTGCCAGGGAAGGCGATGCGCCGACTGGACCTGTTGCGGGGCTTGCGGTGAGGGGCCGGGCCCTTTAACCGCAACCTGCGATGACCCTGACCCTCGACGACATCAAGGCCGCCGCCGGCCGGCTGGCTGGCCACATCGAACGCACGCCCTGCCGCCACTCGCGGACGCTGTCGGAAATCACCGGCGCGGAGGTATGGGTCAAGTTCGAGAACCTGCAGTTCACCGCCGCCTACAAGGAGCGTGGCGCGCTGAACAAGCTGCTGCTGCTTTCCGAGGAAGAGCGGCGCCGCGGCGTCATCGCCGCCAGCGCCGGCAACCACGCCCAGGGGCTGGCCTATCACGGCGCCCGCCTCGGCGTGCCGGTCACGATCGTGATGCCGCGGGGCACGCCGTTCGTGAAGGTGCAGCACACCCAGGCCCACGGGGCCAATGTGGTCATCCACGGCGACACCTATGACGACGCCGCCGCCCACGCACAGAAGTTGCGTGAGGAGCAGCAGCTGACCTTTGTCCACCCGTTCGACGACCTGGACGTCATGGCCGGCCAGGGCACCATCGCCCTGGAGATGCTCGAAGACGCGCCCGACCTGGAAGTCCTGCCGGTGCCGATCGGCGGCGGCGGCCTGATCAGCGGCGTCGCCGTAGCGGCCAAGGCGATCCGTCCGGATATCCGCATCTTCGGCTGCGAGCCGGCGATGTATCCGTCCTTCACCGCCCGCATGCGCGGCATGAACGCCCAGGCGGGCGGCCAGACCATCGCCGAGGGCATCGCCGTCAAACAGGTCGGCCAGGTCACCTACGGCGTCGTCCGGCCGCTGATCGAGGACGTGCTGCTGCTCGAGGAGCCCTATTTCGAGCGGGCTCTCAGCCTCTACTGCAATGTCGAGAAGACCGTGGTCGAGGGGGCCGGCGCGGCTTCGCTGGCGGCGCTGCTGGCCTATCCCGAGCGGTTCCGCGGCAAGAAGGTCGGCCTGATCGTCACCGGCGGCAACATCGACACCCGCCTGCTGGCCAGCGTCCTGACCCGTGAGCTGGTTCGCGCCCAACGGCTGGTCTCGTTGCGCATCATCGGCGACGACCGTCCGGGCCTGTTGGCCACGGTCAGCCACGTCATCGGCGAGCATGGCGGCAACATTATCGAGGTGGCCCACAACCGCTTGGCCCTGGACGTGCCGGCCAAGGGCGCGGAGTTCGACATCATGATCGAGACCCGCGACGCCCAGCACACCCAGGAGATCATGGACGCCCTGCGCGCCAGCGGATATCCGCCTCGGGCGGTCTAGGAGAGTATCGATGCTTCGTCGCTCGCTTATCGTCGCCCTCGCCGGGCTGACGCTGGTCGCCTGTAATCGCGGACCGGCCGAGATCGACCCGGCCTTGATCCAGGCCAATGCGGCGACCGCCGCCGCCTTCATGGAGAAGACGGCCAAGGAGCCGGGCGTTCAGAAACTGCCGTCCGGCGTGCTCTACCAGATCATCGCCAAGGGGCCGGGAACCGGCGTCTCGCCGAAGCCCGCCGACGACATCAAGGTCCATTACGAAGGCAAGCTGATCTCTGGCGAGGTCTTCGACAGCTCCTACCAGCGCGGCGCGCCGGCGGTGATGCAGTTGCGCGGCCTGATCCCGGCCTGGGTCGAGGCCCTGCAGCAGATGAAGCCGGGCGATCAGTGGATCCTCTATGTGCCGCCTGAACAGGGCTATGGCGCACAGGGCGGCGGCCCGATTCCGCCCAACAGCGTGCTGATCTTCAAGATCGAGCTGGTCGACGTCCTGCCGGCGGCGGGAACGACCGCGCTGGGCTAGGCGCCGACTCCGCCTGATGAACCTTGTTCGCGCAGGCTGTTCCGCGCAAGGTTCACGCAACCGTCCTCCAGTCCGAATGGAGCGTATGGGTTGGAGGGGTGTCATGCGGATCGTGCGTCGTCGTTTCATTCAGTGTGCGGGTGCGGCTGGGCTCATAGGACTCGGGACGCCGGTCGCGGCGCGCGCCGACGACACGCTCGATGGGGTCGTCACGGAGTTCATGAGCACCCCGCCGGGGCTCCGGTCGAACGCGATCCTCTATCGCAAGGCCGACGAGGAGTTTCCGGATCTTTCCTACGAAGGGTCGGAGCGGGCCGCGGCGCAGGCCAGGCGCTGGATCGCCCGTCTCTCGCCGTTGAAGAGCGCGCCGCTGGACGACGACGCCCGCGACACGCTCGGCGTCCTGCTCTGGGAGCTTGAAACCAGTCTCGGACACCATCGCTACTACTGGCTGGACTCGCCGCTCAGCGCCGACGGATCGGCGATCGAGATAGGGATAGGACGTCTTGCGACGGCCCCGCTCCAGACGACGGCCGATCTTGACCAGTATCTCGCCCGGCTGGAGGCCTTTCCCGCCTACGTCGGACAGGTGGAAACCAAGGTTCGGGGGCAGGAGAGCAGACGCGTGCTCTCGCATCGGGAGACCGTCATAGCGGAGGTCGGTCACCTCGATCGCATCTTGGCGGCGCCCGCCGACGCCTTCGTTCCCGCGACGGGGCGTCTTTCAAAGATCCCGGCCGCGGCGGCGGCGCGATTCCAGGCCACGGCGAGGGCGCTGACCGAAGGCCGCGTCGTCCCTGCGCTTCGCCGCCTGGCCGATTATCTCAGAAGCGACTACCTGCCCCGGACGAACGATGCGGTCGGGCTGTGGCGGCTTCCCGAAGGGGCGGACTACTACCGGTTCCTGCTCCGCTCCAACGTCACGCTGGATCTCGACCCCTCCGATGTCCACGCTCGGACGCTGGAAACCGTGGCGGAGGCCGATCGGGACCTGGCGGCGCTGCGTCGAGAGATCGGCTTCCAGGGGTCGGCCGAGGCGTTTCATGCCGAACTGCTGACTGGCGCCCGTTGGAAGGCGTCCAGTGTCGAGGAAGTGTCGGACCGCTTCACGGCTGGGCTCCGGCGCTTCGACCCTGTCTATGCTCGCTTCTTTGAACGACCGCCGAGCACGCCCTTCGGCGTCGAGCCCCAGGCGCCGGAATACAACGACATCATGGTGAACGGCCGCTACCGGTGGCCGACGGACGAGAACCCGCGCGGCGCCTATCTCTTCAACGGCGGCGACCTGGCCAACACATCCTGGATCTGGGCGACGCCGCTGGTCCTTCACGAGCTGGTGCCGGGCCATCACCTCCAGATCGATCGCATCTACGCGAGCCGGACGCTGTCGCCGTTCCGCAAGTCCATGAAGGCGGGCGGCCCGGTCGAGGGTTGGGCGGAGTACGGACGACGCCTGGCCGTTGAGGCGGGCCTCTATGCGGACGATCCGATGACGCGGTACGCCAACCGGTTGATGGACCGTCGAATGGCGATGATGGCGGCGGCCGACACGGGCATGCACGCCAAGGAATGGTCGCTGAGCAAGGCGCTGGACTACTTCGCGGGCAACGCCATTACGAAGCCCGCGCTACAGCGCCGGGCCATGCTCGGGATCGCGACGGAGTACGCTGGGTTTCTGCCGAGCTACTGGGCTGGCGGGGCGGAATACGCCCGCCTCCGTCGCCGAGCCGCCGCTGCGAAGGGCGCCGCGTTCGACCTTCGTCGGTTCCATGAGACCATCCTATCGGCTGGGATTCTGCCGTTCCCGGTTCTTGGCGCCCGGCTCGACCGGCATTTCGGCGCGGCCTGACCCTTCAGTCTTCCGGCTCGAACAGGCTGTCCTTCGATGGAGGCGTCGCCCTCTTCTTGCGAGGGCGTTCCTGCATCACGCCGGGATAGCCCTTGAGCGGGCTCAGCGGCCCGCCGGTCCAGGTCCAGTCGGCCTGCTGGTCCAGGTACATGTGATAGCGCGGTTCGCGGCCCGTCCGGGTCGCGAACAGGGCGCGTGGGAGGTTGATGAACTTCGGCGAGCGATGGCGCTCCAGGAAGAGCGGCGTGCCGCAGCGGCCGCAGAAGCTGCGGGTGGCCTTGGCCTCGGGGTCTTCCCAGCGGACGATCGCCGCCTCGCCGTCGAGCAGCCGGAACCGGCGCTTCCAGGTTCCTACCCAGGTCATGTAGGCGGCGGTGTTGGCGCGCCGTGTGGCCGACGAATGGTCGTGCCAGGCCCAGGTCGCCGGCACGTCGATCTCGAACCGTACGACGCCGCAGGCGCACCGGCCCTCAGACTGGACGGCGGATCGCTTCTCGGATTCGGGCTTGGCGGGCTTCGTCATGCGGCGAGGCTGTCAGAAGACCCGCGCGTCGGGAACCCTCAGGCCGCCCAGGGCTCGAAGTCGGACATCTGGCCGTTCAGCGCGCGCTGAAACGCCGGTCGCGCCTCGCAACGCTTCAGATAGGCGTCCAGCCTCGGGACCTCGGCGACGATGGTCGTGTGCCGCAGGATGCGCAGCACCGTGGCCATCATCAGGTCGCCGGCCGTGAAGCGGTCTTCGAGCCAATCGCGCTCGCCGAGCCAGTCCGACAGCTGCTCCAGGCGCAGGCGAAGGAAGGCCTCGGCCTGCGGGCGGCGTTCGATCGTCCAGGCTTCGCCGCTGTGGAACAGATCAATATGCGCCAGGTCGGTGACTGCCGTTTCGATCGAATTCAGCGCCGCCAGGACCCAGCAGGTCATCCGCGCCGCGCCCGTCGGATCGGTCGGGCGAAGGGCGTCCGACTTGGCGGCGACATGCAGCACGATGGCGCCGGACTCGAAGAGTTTCAGGCCGGCCTCCTCGTAGACCGGCACCTGGCCGAACGGCTGGAGCGCCATATGGGCGGCGGTGTTCTTGTCGGCCAGGGTGATCAGGTTCACCCGGTAGGTCAGGCCGGCCTCCTCCAGGGCCCAACGCACGCGCAGATCACGCACCAGGCCTTGGGCGAGCGGCGGGACGGAGCGGAACGCGGTGATGGTGATCATCGGGCGGTCTCCTTGGCGAGGGCCTCTGCGTAGTCGGCTTCCTTCTCGACGAAGCTGGCCCAGCCGCCGATGTGGCTGTCGCGGACCGCGACGTCTGTGAACGGAGTCTGGTGGAAGGTCTGGATCGTTCGGCCGTCCTTCTCTTCGAAGGTGACGGTGACGATGGTGTCGAGCGGCGGACCGAAGCCCTCGTCCCAGGCGAAGGTGAAGACCAGTCGCTTCTCCCGCACGATCTCGCGGTAGACGCCGCCCATCCGGCCCTCGCCGTACTGGTCCGAAACCATGTGCGCCCGCCAGGCTCCGCCCGGGCGGAAATCCGTCTCGAACAGGGTGCAGGTGAACTCCTTCGGCCCCCACCAGCGGATCGCGTGTTCCCAGCTTTCCCAGAGGCGGAAGACCAGGGCGACGGGCGCGTCGATGACGCGGACGATCTCCAGCGCATCGTCGCCGATCGCGCGGGCCTCAGTGACGGTCGCCATCGGGGTCGCCTTTCGTGAGTTGCGCGATGTAGTCGTCCATGCGGTCGAAACTGCCGTCCCAGAAGCGGCGATAGCGTTCGACCCAGCCGGCCACCGCCTCCAGCGGGGCGGCTTCCAGCCGGCAGGGGCGCCACTGCGCCTCGCGGCCGCGGGAGATCAGGCCGGCCTGCTCCAGGACCTTCAGGTGCCGCGATACGGCCGGCAGGCTGATGTCGAACGGCGCCGCCAGTTCGTTCACGGTCGCCTCGCCCCGGGCCAGCCGCGCCAGGATCGCCCGGCGGGTCGGGTCGGCGAGGGCCGAGAGCGTGGCGGAGAGGGGGTCTGGCGTATTCATTTAGCCAACGTGTTAATTAACGTAATTGCTAAATACGAGCGGTAAAGAAACGAGTCAAGCCGGGGACACGCACCGCTGCGCGGAGCATGTCCCGGTGGAGCCTGGTGAAGTCAGTCGGTGAAGACGACGGTCTTGCGGCCGTTCAGCAGGACGCGATCCTCGAGCGCCCAGCGTAGGGCCCTGGCCAGGACGCGACGCTCGATGTCGCGGCCCTTGCGGATCAGGTCCTCGGGCGTGTCGCGGTGGCTGATGCGTTCGACGTCCTGCTCGATGATCGGACCCTCGTCGAGGTCGCTGGTCACATAGTGGGCCGAGGCGCCGATGACCTTCACCCCGCGAGCGTGGGCCTGGTGATAGGGCTTGGCGCCTTTGAACCCGGGCAGGAAGGAGTGGTGGATGTTGATGCAGCGGCCTTCCAGCTTGGCGGCCAGCCCGTCGGACAGAACCTGCATGTAGCGGGCGAGCACGACCAGGTCCGCGCCGGTGTCGCGGATCAGCCGCCAGACCTCCGCCTCCTGCTCCAGCTTGGTGGCCTTGCTGACCGGCAGGTGGTGGAACGGCAGGTCGCCGAGGTCGACATGGCGATAGGTCGAGGCGGGATGGTTCGAGATCACCCCGGCGATGTCCATGTCCAGTTCGCCGATCCGCCAGCGGTACAGCAGGTCGGCCAGGCAGTGGTCCGACAGGCTGGCCAGGATCATCACCTTCTTGCGCACCGCCGGGTCGCGCAGGCTCCAGCGCATGGCGAAGACCGTCGCCACGGCCTCGAACTGCTCGCGCAGCGCGTCGGCGGCGTGGCCGTCCGGCGCGAACACGACCCGCATGAAGAAGGCCCCGGTCTCGGGGTCGTCGTACTGCTGGGCGTCCAGGATGTTGCAGTCGCGCTCGGCCAGGAAGGCGGAGACAGCGGCGACGATGCCCCGGCGGTCGGGGCAGGACAGGGTGAGGATGAGGCCTTGGGTCGACATGAGGGCTTCGCCTTAAGCGGCGGGCGGTTCCGGGGCAAGAGCTTGCGCGAATGGCGACGCGGAGGCCGCCGCGCGCAAAACCTCTCCCTCTTGGGAGGGGGGCATCCGAAGCGTGGTGGAGAGGAGCTTCGGCCCTGGACCCCCCTCCGTCACGTCCGCGGCGTGCTCCCCCTCCCCCCGCGGGAGAGGATCGCCTAGGTAGGATCCATGACCGACGCCCTGACTGACCGCGCCATCGAAATTCTCGGCAAGCTGGTGAGCTTCGACACGACCTCGCGAGGGTCGAACCTGGCTCTGATCGACTGGGTTGAACACTATCTGGCGGGCGAGGGCGTCGCCTCACGCCGGATCCCGAACCACGACGGCGACAAGTCGAACCTGCTGGCCAGCGTCGGCCCGGATGCGGAGGGCGGCGTGATCCTGTCGGGCCACACCGACGTCGTGCCGGTCGACGGTCAGCCCTGGACTTCGCCGCCTTTCGAACTGACCGAGCGGGATGGGCGGTTGTTCGGGCGGGGGACCGCCGACATGAAAGGCTTCATCGCCCTGGCCCTGGCCGCCGTGCCGGACTTCCAGGCCGCCGGTCTCAAGCGGCCCGTGCATCTGGCCTTCTCCTACGACGAGGAGACCGGCTGTTTCGGCGCGCCGGACATGATCGCGGTGATCGCTCGCGACCTGCCGCGACCGGCGCTGGCGGTGATCGGCGAGCCCTCAGGCATGAAGGCGGTCAGCGGTCACAAGGGCGCCGGCTTCTTCCGGGTGGTGGTGACGGGCCGCGAGGCCCATTCCAGCCAGCCGCACCTGGGCCTTTCCGCCAACATGGCCGCCGCCGAACTGATCGCGGCGCTGAAGACGTTGTCCGACGGTATGGCGGACGCGGCGGACCCGGCCTCGCCGTTCGAACCCAAGGGCCACACCCTGAGCATCGGCCGGATCGACGGCGGCACGGCGGCCAACATCCTGGCCCGGCGTTGCGAGATCGTCTTCGACATCCGGGCGGAGCCCGGCAGCCGGACCCTGGATCTCCTGACCGGCTTCCGGGCGCAGGTGGCCGAGCTGGACGTTCGGCTCAAGGCCCGCGACCCGGCCTGCGGCGCGGTGTTCGAGGTTATCGCCGATGTCCCGCCGATGGCCCCTGAACGGGAGGGTGCGGCCGAGGCCTTCGTCCGCGGCCTGGTCGGCGACAACAGCCCGCTGCGGGTCGTGCCCTACGCTTCCGAGGGCGGGCAGTTCCAGGGCGCGGGCTTCTCCAGCGTGATCTGCGGTCCCGGCTATATCGACCAGGCGCACCAGCCGGACGAATATGTCGCGATCGACCAGATGCGGCAGGGCGCGGCCTTCATGCAGCGGCTGGCGGCGCGCCTTTCAGCCGACTGACGGCCCAGTGGGCCGCGTCGCGGACGACGGGATCGGGATCGTCGAGCAGGCGTTCGGCCGTCGGCAACAACGCGGGATCGCCGCTGTTGCCGACGGCGTAGAGCACGTTGCGGATGAAACGGTCGCGACCGATGCGCTGCACGGCGCTGCGCCTGAACACGAATCGAAAGCCTTCGTCGTCCAGAGCAGCCAGCTCCGACAGCTTGGGCGCGCGGAGGGCCTGGCGCGCCTGGAACTGGGCCTGACGTGAGGTCTCGGCGAACTTGTTCCAGGGGCAGACGGCCAGGCAATCGTCGCAGCCGTAGATGCGGTTGCCGAGCGCGGGTCGCAGGTCCTCGGGGATCGGGCCGTCGTGCTCGATCGTCAGGTAGGAGATGCAGCGCCTTGCATCGAGCCGGTAGGGCCCGAGGAAGGCTTTCGTCGGGCAGATGTCGAGGCAGGCTCGGCATGATCCGCAGCGGTCGATCTCTGGCGAGTCGTGTTCCAGGTCCACCGAGATCAGCACGGAACCCAGGAACAGCCACGAGCCCAGCTCGCGGGAAACCAGGTTGGTGTGTTTGCCCTGCCACCCCAGGCCGGCCCGCTGGGCCAGCGGCTTTTCCATCAGGGGCGCGGTGTCGACGAACACCTTCACCTCGCCGCCGAACCTGGCCTTCATCCAGCCCGCCAGGTTCTTGAGCTTGCCCTTGATCAGGTCGTGATAGTCGTCGCCCTGGGCGTAGGCGGAGATGATCCCGGTCGACCGTTCCTTCAGCCGCTCCAGCGGATCGGCGTCCGGGCCGTAGTTCATGCCCAGCATGACGGCGCTGCGGCCTTCAGCCCACATTCCCGTGGGATGGGCGCGCCGGTCCAGAGTCTCCTCCAGCCAGCCCATCTGGCCGTGCAGGCCCTCGGCGACGAACTGGCGCAGCCGCTCGCCGGCCGGCCAGGCGTCGGCGGCCGAGGCGAAACCGACGACGTCGAACCCCAGGCTTCTGGCCCGTTGGCGGATGCGATCGTTCGTGTCGTCAGAAATCAAGATCGTGATAGTGCGGCGCCGGCGCCATCCCCGGCCAACGGTCGACCAGGAGGGGGCGGAAGCAGGGACGGGACTTGATCTTCATGTACCACGTCCGGGCGACGGGAACGTCGTTCCAAGGCACGTCGCCGAAATAGTCGATGACCGAGATGTGCGCGGCGGCGGCCATGTCGGCCAGCGAGATGCGCCGCCCCGCCAGCCAGTCGCGCTCGGCCAGCAGGTGTTCGATGTAGCGCAGGTGGTGGCGCAGCGCTTCTCGTCCCTGGCGCAGATTGGCCAGGTCCGGCGCGCCGTAGCCGAGCAGCCGCTTCTCCATCTTCTCGTGCAGCAGGAAGGCGGACACCTCGGCGTCGAACTTGCGGTCGAACCATTGCAGCAGTCGGCGAGCCTCGGCCCGTTCGGCCGGATCGCGGCCGAGCAGCGGCGGTTCGGGGTTCTGTTCCTCGATGTGCTCGAGGATGGCGCGGGTCTCGCAGACCGCCAGCCGCCCCTTCGAGGTCTCCTCGACCAGGACCGGCGGCACGCCCGACGGGTTCAGGGCGATGAAGTCGTCAGGCTGCTCCCACCATCGCACATGCGTCTCGGCGAAAGGCAGGCGCTTTTCGCCCAGCGCCAGCCGGACCTGCCGCGAGGCGGGGTCGAGGGGGAAGTGGTGGAGAGTGCGTTCGACGCTCATGGCAGCCCGGGGGAATCAGCTGTGCATTCAGCCCGTCCGCCCGTTAAGGCGGCGTTTACTGCGCCGATTTCTCAGGACTTTTTCGTGAAAGCCTCGCCGTGACGAAGGGGACATGTACGCCTAGCGTACGTGTCCCCTTTCGAAGGCCGGGGACACGTGCTCTGCGAGTACAGGTCCCCTAAGGGGGTCAGGCCGCCTGCCGCGGCTGCGGGCCGACATAGACCGACTGGGGCCGGATCAGGCGGCCGCCGGCCAGTTGCTCGCGAGCGTGGGCCAGCCAGCCGGCGACGCGCCCCATGGCGAACACGCCAGTGAAGGCGGCGGGCGGGAAGGCCAGGGCTTCGAGCAGCAGCGCGGTGTAGAACTCGACGTTGGTCTGCAGCGAACGGTCGGGCTTGCGTTCCTGCAGGATGGCCAGGGCGGCGCTCTCCACGGCTTCGGCGAAGGCCAGGCGGCCGGGGGCCGTGTTCGAGCCCGCGGTCAGCCGCCGTACGGCGGCCTTCAGGGCGTCGGCGCGGGGGTCGCGGACCCGATAGACGCGATGACCAAAGCCCATCAGCCGCTCGCCATGGTCGAGGGCGTTCTCCAGCCAGGGACGGGCGTCGCCGGGCGAGCCGATGGCGTCCAGCATCTCGATCACCGGCCCCGGCGCGCCGCCGTGCAGCGGACCCTTCAACGCCGAGACGCCGCCGAGCACGGCGGAGGTGAGGCCGGCCCGGGTCGAGGCGATCACGCGGGCGGCGAAGGTCGAGGCGTTCAGGCCGTGGTCGCTGACCGTCACCAGATAGGCGTCCAGGGCGCGGGCCTCGGCGTCGGTCGCCGCCGCGCCGCGCAGCATCCGCAGAATATCGGCGCTGTGCGACAGGGTCGGGTCGGGCGCGATGGGGGCGAGGCCGGCCTTGGCCCGCAGAACGGCGGCGGTGAAGACCGCCGGGGCGGCGATCAGCCTGAGCGCCGTCTCCAGATCGTCGCCGTCGGGCAGTCGAGCGGTCAGGGCGCGCATGCCTTCGACCGGGTCCAGCGCCAGAAGGCCGTCGTCGATGGCCGCGGTTTCGGTGAAGACCGCCGTCCTGGCTTCGCCGAGCCTGGGCCCGACGTCGGCCGGCAGGCCCTCGTAAAAGCCGTCGAACAGCAGATGGACCACGTCCTCGAAGCTGGCGTGCCCGGCCAGATCGTCCAGCGAGCAGCCCCGGATCACCAGTCGCCCGCCCAGGCCGTCGACTTCCGACAGCACGGTCTCCGCGGCGACGACGTTCTCGAGTCCGTCCGACATGTCTCTCTCCTTCTCTTTCCCAAGGACAGATCGCCGCGACGCGTGGTATCGTCAATCTTGATCAATATAATCAATATGTGGCGATGGATCGGGACTGGCTGACGGCGGAAGAGGCGATGGCGCGCCTGGGGGTGCGGCCGCAGACGCTGTACGCCTATGTCAGCCGGGGGCGGATCGAGACCCGGCCAGATCCAGGTGACCCGCGTCGCAGCCGCTACCGCCTGTCGGATGTCGGTCAGCTGGAGGCCCGGAAACGTCGCGGCCGAAAGGCTTCCGAGGTGGCGGCCGGCGCCATCGCCTGGGGCGAACCGGTTCTGGACTCCGCAATCACGACCGTGGCGCATGGGCGGTTGTTCTATCGCGGCCGCGGCGCTGTCGAGCTGGCGGAGAGCGCCACGCTTGAGTCGGTCGCGCGGCTGCTCCGCGGCGGTCATGGCGCGGTCCTGAAGGGGCAGGCTCGTACGCCGCCGCCGACGCTTCCGGAGATCCGGCCTCGGCTGTTCGCGGCCCTGGCGGAACGGGCAGGTCTCGATCCGCCGGCCCGCGGGCGTGCGCCGCTGGCTCTGGCCGCCGAGGCCACCGGCCTGCTGGACCTGGTCGCCGATGCGGCGGCGGGCGCCGTCGCATCGGGGCCGATCCACGCGCGGCTGGCGACGGCCTGGGGGCGCCCTGAGGCCTCGGACGCGATCCGGCGCGCGCTGGTTCTGCTGGCGGATCACGAGCTGAACGCTTCGACCTTCGCCGCACGGGTGACGGCTTCAACCGGCGCCTCGCTGGCCGCGTCCGCCCTGGCCGGCCTGTCTGCTCTGTCCGGCCCGCTGCACGGCGGCATGGCGGGCCGGGTGATCAATCTGGTCGAGGAGAGCCGCCGCATCGGGCCGGACGGGGCGGTCGCTGGGCGGTTGGCCCGCGCCGGCCCGATCCCCGGTTTCGGTCACCCCCTGTATCCCGAGGGCGATCCACGGGCGGCGGCGCTGCTGACTGGGTTCGACCCGCCGCCGGACTATGTCGCGCTGAAGAGCGCCGTCGAGGCGGCCACGGGTGAGGCGGCCAACATCGATTTCCCGCTGACCGCTCTGGCGGCGCGCTTCGACCTGCCGCCCGACGCGCCGTTCGGGCTGTTCGCCGTCGCGCGAACGGCGGGCTGGCTGGCCCATGCCGTCGAGCAGGTCCAGACCGGCGCGCTGATCCGACCACGTGCGCGATACACGGGGCCGGAACCGCTCTAAGCCCGCTCGTGGACCGCTTCCTCCGCCCGCAACGGGTGGTCGATGCGACCGACCATCTCCTTGGGGCAGACCTGCCAGAAGTGGTCGCGCATGCGGTCCCAGTCGCGCAGCAGGCTCTCAGCGAAGGCGGAGCCGGTTTCGCGGGCGTGCTCCCCGATCAGGCGCTTCAGCTGGCCTTCCCAATGCGCCGAGGCCAGGCGCTGGACCACCACGCTGTCGGTGTTCACCAGACCCTCGAAGCGGCCGGCCAGGTCGAGGACGTAGGCCATGCCGCCGGTCATGCCGGCCGCGAAGTTGCTGCCCACCGGGCCTAGGATCACGGCCACGCCGCCGGTCATGTACTCCAGGCCGTTGGCGCCGCAGCCTTCGATGACCGTCGTCGCGCCGGAGTTCCGGACGGCGAAACGCTCGCCCGCCTGGCCGGCGGCGAACAGCTTGCCGTCGGTGGCGCCGTAGAGGCAGGTATTGCCGATGATGGCGTTGCTCTCCGGCGCCAGCAGATGCGGCGACGGCTTCACCACGATGGTGGCGCCCGACAGACCCTTGCCGACATAGTCGTTCGACTCGCCGGTCAGGACGATGCGCAGGCCACGCACGGCAAAGGCGCCCAGGCTCTGGCCGGCGGACCCTTTCAGCTCCACCGTCAGGTGGTCCGAGGGCAGGGCGCTCATGCCGAACTTGCGGGTGATGTGGCTCGAGACACGCGAGCCGATCGCCCGGGCGGTGTTCCGCACGGTGTAGGTGAGCTGCATCTTCTCGCCGCGCTGCAGGAACGGCGCGGCGTCGCGAACGATCTGTGCGTCCAAGGTGTCGGGCACCTCGTTGCGGCCCTCGACCGTGCAGTAAGGCTTGTTCGCGCCCGGGTCGGCGCGAACCAGCAGCGGGTTCAGGTCGAGGTCGTCCAGATGCTCGCCGCCGCGGCTGACCTGCATCAGCAGGTCGGTGCGACCGACGATCTCCTCCAGCGAGCGGAAGCCCAGCTGGCTGAGAATCTCGCGAACTTCCTCGGCGATGAAGGTGAACAGGTTCACGACCTTGTCCGGCGTGCCGGTGAACTTGGCGCGCAGGCTTTCGTCCTGGGTGCAGACCCCGACCGGGCAGGTGTTGGAATGGCATTGCCGGACCATGATGCAGCCCATGGCGATCAGGCTGGCGGTGCCGATGCCGAACTCTTCGGCGCCCAGCATGGCGGCGATGACGACGTCCCGGCCGGTGCGGATGCCGCCATCCGTCCGTAGACGGACGGAATGGCGCAGGTTGTTGAGCGTCAGGACCTGGTTGGCCTCCGACAGGCCCATCTCCCAGGGACCGCCCGCGTGCTTGATCGAGGTCTGCGGGCTGGCGCCGGTGCCGCCGACGTTGCCCGAGATCAGGATGGTGTCCGCCTTGGCCTTGGCCACGCCGGCCGCGATGGCGCCGATGCCGGTCATCGAGACCAGCTTCACCGTCACCCTGGCGTCAGGATTGATCTGCTTCAGATCGTAGATGAGCTGCGCCAGATCCTCGATCGAATAGATGTCGTGGTGCGGCGGCGGGCTGATCAGCATCACCCCCGGCGTCGCGTGACGCAGGCGGGCGATCATCTCGGTGACCTTGAAGCCGGGCAGCTGGCCGCCCTCGCCGGGCTTGGCGCCCTGGGCGACCTTGATCTCGACTTCGCGGCACTCGTTCAGATACTCGGCCGTGACCCCGAAGCGGCCCGAGGCGATCTGCTTGACGGCGCTGTTGGGATTGTCGCCGTTGGGCAAGGGCCGATAGCGGGCGCGGTCCTCGCCGCCCTCGCCGCTGACGCTCTTCGCGCCGATGCGGTTCATGGCGATGTTCAACGCGCCGTGGGCCTCAGGGCTCAGGGCGCCCAGACTCATGCCGGGCGTCAGGAAACGCTTGCGGATTTCGTTGACGCTCTCGACCTCGTCGGCGCTGACCGGCTTGCGGTCCGTGCGCCAGGCGAGCAGGTCGCGCAGCTGAATCTGCGGCAGGCGGCCCATGCCTTCGGAGAAGCGCTTGTAGCTCTCGTAGTCGCCGGTGTCGCAGGCGTGCTGCAGGGCGTGCATCAGCCGGGCGTCGAAGGCGTGCGCCTCGCCCGCGCGGCGCGCCTTGTAGAAGCCGCCGACGGGCAGCGCGACGAAGGAGGGGTCCCAGGCCCGGCGGTGCAGCTCGACCGCGCGGCTTTCCAGGCCGGCCAGGCCGATGCCCGAGATGCGCGAGGGCATGCCGGGGAAGAACTCCGCGACCAGCGACCGCGACAGGCCGACGGCCTCGAAGTTGTAGCCGCCGCGGTAGGACGAGATCACCGCGATGCCCATCTTCGAGATGATCTTCAGCAGACCCTGCTCGATCGAGACCTTGTAGTTGACGCAGACGTCGCGCAGCGTCGCCTCGCCCATCAGGCCCCGGTCGAGGCGATCCTGGAAGCTCTCCTGGGCCAGCCAGGCGTTGACCGCCGTGGCGCCGACGCCGACCAGGACGGCGAAGTAGTGCGTGTCCATGCACTCCGCCGAGCGCACGATGATCGAGACGTAGGAGCGAAGCCCCTTGGTCACGAGGTGCGCGTGGACGCCGCCGGTGGCCAGGATCATCGGCAGGGCGACACGGTCGGCAGCGACGTTCTCGTCGGTCAGGACGATGGTCGAGCAGCCGCGCAGCGCTGCGTCCTCCGCTTCGGCGCGGATGCGATCGAGGTTGGCGCGCAGCGCGTCGCCGGGCCGGGCTTCGGCCGCCGGGATCGGCATGGTGCAGTCGATGACGCCCAGGTTCTTGTCGCCGATATAGCCCAGGATGCGCTCGTACATCCCCGTGGTCAGGACCGGGCTCTCGAGGACGTAGACGTCGGTCTGGGTCTCGTCCTCGGCCAGGATGTTGCCCAGGTTCTTGAACCGCGTCTTCAGGCTCATCACCCCCGTCTCCCGCAGGGGGTCGATTGGGGGGTTGGTGACCTGGCTGAAGTTCTGGCGGAAGAAGTGGCTCAGCGGCCGGTAGCTGTCGCTGAGCACGGCCAACGGCGCGTCGTCGCCCATCGAGCCGACGGCTTCCTTGCCGTCCTCGACCATGGGCGAGAGGATCAGCTCGAGGTCCTCCAGCGTCATCCCGGCGGCGGCCTGGCGGCGGACCAGCTCCTCGCCGGCGTACTTGCGCGGCTCCGGTCCCGGGCCGATCCGCTCTTCCAGCTCGACCATGTTGTCGAGCCAGTCGGTGTAGGGATGTTCGCCGGCGAGGCGGTCGATGATCGCCTCCTCGTCGTAGAGGCGGCCCTCGACCAGATCGATGGCGATCATACGGCCGGGGGAGATGTTCAGCTTGCGGACGATGCGGTTCTCGGCGACGCCGCACATGCCGGCTTCGGAGCCCATGATCACCAGGCCGTCGTCCGTGTAGGCCACGCGCAGCGGGCGCAGGCCGTTGCGGTCCTTGCCGGCCACGACCCAGCGGCCGTCGGTGGCGCACAGGGCGGCCGGGCCGTCCCAGGGCTCCATGACGGCGTTGCAGTAGCTGTAGAGCGCCCGGTGCTCGGGCTTCATCTGCTCGTCGGTCTTGCTGTTCCAGGCTTCGGGAACGAGCAGGGCCTTGGCCATCGGCGCGTCGCGACCCGCGCGGACCAGGATCTCGAAGGTGTTGTCGAGCGCCGCGGAATCCGAGCCGCCGGCCTGGACCACCGGCTTCACGTCCTCGCCGAAGTCGCCGAACGCCTGGGCGGCCATGCGGATCTCATGGCTCTTCATCCAGTTCACGTTGCCCTTGAACGTGTTGATCTCGCCGTTGTGGGCGAGCATCCGGAAGGGCTGGGCCAGGCGCCATTGCGGGAAGGTGTTGGTCGAGTAGCGCTGGTGGAAGATGGCCGTCGCCGCCGCGAACCGCTCGTCCTGCAGGTCCGGATAGAAGGCGTCGATGCTCTCGGCCAGGAACATGCCCTTGTAGATCAGCGACCGCGCCGAGAACGAGCAGATGTAGAAGTCGTTGATCGCCGAGGCGGCGACCCGCTTCTCGATTCGCTTGCGGCACAGATAGAGCGCGCGCTCCAGCGCCTCGCCCTCCAGGCCGGCGGGCGGCGAGAGCATGATCTGCTCGATCTCCGGGCGGGTGGCGTTGGCCTTCTCGCCGATCACCGAGGTGTCGACCGGCACCTGGCGCCAGCCGTAGATGTAGAAGCCGAAGCGCAGGGCTTCGCTTTCGACGATCGTCCGCGCGGCTTCCTGGGCGCCCAGATCGGTGCGGGGCAGGAAGACCTGGCCGACGGCGATGGGCCCGGGGCGCAGCTTGTGGCCGGTGTTCTTCACCTGGGCGGCGAAGAAGTCCTGGGGGACGGACAGCAGGATGCCGGCGCCGTCGCCGGTCTTGCCATCGGCGTCCACGGCGCCGCGATGCCAGACCGCCTTCAGCGCCTTGATGGCCAGCTCCACAACCTCGCGGCGCGGTTGCCCGTCGATCGCGCAGACCAGGCCGACGCCGCAGTTGTCGCGTTCCATCGACGGATCGTAGGCATGGCCGTCGATCAGGCGCTGGCGGTTCTCCAGGTAGCGGTCGAGCTCAGTGGACATCGGTGGCCTCTCCGGAGAGGGTCGGAAGTCTGCCGTCGCCCCGGGCGGGGTTGGACGAAGGGGAATTGTGCGGGACAGGGCGGCCGCCCAGGCCGAACATCGTCGCCAGATCGGCGACGCCGCCGGCGCGGCGGGCTTCGGGCTGAGTCAGGTTCCACAGGGCTTTCAGGCTGGGATGCGCCGACATGGGCGTCACTCCGCCGCGACCAGGGCCGGAGCCTCGGCCTTGGTCTGAAGGTAAGCCTGGATCGAGACGGCGGCGTCGCGGCCGTCGCGGATCGCCCAGACCACCAGCGAGGCCCCGCGGGCGACGTCGCCGGCGGCGAAGACGCCGTCGAGATTGGCGGCCTGGGTGCGGCGGTCGATCTTGACCGTGCCCCAGCGGCTGACGCCCAGGTCTTCTGCGCCCAGGGTGTTCGGCAGGTCCTCCGGGTCGAAGCCCAGGGCCTTGATCACCAGTTGGGACGGCAGGTCGAATTCCGAGCCGTCGACGGGCTCGGGCGCGCGGCGGCCGGAACTGTCGGGCGGGCCAAGGCGCATACGGACGGCGCGGACGGCGGTGACCGCCTCGGCGTCGCCCAGCAGAGCGCGGGGCGCGGCCAGCCATTCGAAGACCACGCCTTCTTCCTCGGCGTTGGCGACCTCCCGCATCGAGCCGGGCATGTTTTCCTTGTCCCGCCGGTAGAGGCAGGTCACCGACGTCGCGCCTTGACGGACGGCCGTCCGGACGCAGTCCATCGCCGTGTCGCCGCCGCCGATCACGACGACGTCCTTGCCCGCGGCGTTCAGTTCGCCCGAGTCGTAGGCCGGCACGGTGTCGCCGAGGCCGATGCGGTTGGAGGCGATCAGATAGTCCAGCGCCGCAACGACGCCCTTCGAGCCGCCGCCTGGCACTTCCAGGTCGCGGGCGCCGTAGACGCCGTTGGCCAGCAGCACGGCGTCGTGGCGTTGGCGCAGCTGCGGCAGCGTCGCGTCGCGGCCGACCTCGAAGCCCAGCTTGAACTCGACGCCGCCGTCGGCCAGCCGCTGCGTGCGGCGCTCGACGACGTGCTTTTCCAGCTTGAAGCCGGGAATGCCGTAGATCAGCAGGCCGCCGGCGCGGTCATGGCGGTCATAGACGGTGACGGCGTAGCCCTGCTCGCGCAGCTGCTCGGCGGCGGCCAGGCCGGCGGGGCCGGCCCCGACGACGCCGACCGATTGGCCGCGTTCGGCCTGGACCGCCAGCGGCTTCACCCAGCCCTCTTCCCAGGCCCTGTCCGACAGGTAGCGCTCAACGGCGCCGATCGTCACGGTCCCATGGCCGGACTGCTCTATGACGCAATTGCCTTCGCACAGACGATCCTGCGGGCAGATGCGGCCGCAGATCTCCGGCATGTTGTTCGTCGCCTGAGAAAGGCCATACGCCTCTTCCAGACGGCCCGAGGCGGTCATCCGGAGCCAGTCGGGGATATTGTTGTGCAGAGGACAGTGGGTCTGGCAGAAGGGGACGCCGCATTGCGAGCAGCGGGAGGCCTGCTCCGTGGCTTTCGCGTCGATGAAGTCGGCGTAGATTTCAAGGAAGTCGCGATCACGCGCCTCGGCGTCGCGCTTCTCCGGAGTGCGGCGTTCGATGGTCGTGAATTTCAGCATCCGCTCGGCCATGCCGCGCTCCCGCCGTCTTGAAGAAAAACATTGCGTGAGGCGGCTTCTATGGCGCCGAAAGCGCATGAAAAATGCACAGGTCAACTTTATTGACCACTATCACGGCTGTTGCGAGTCGTTAGCAGCAATCGTCACGCCGCGGACCGCTAAACTGGTCCCAAAAATAGACCTTAGCCCTCGGGGGACGTTTTGAACGACTTTCTGGCCGCCATCATCCTGGGTCTCGTCGAGGGGCTTACGGAGTTCATTCCGGTGTCCTCGACCGGCCATCTGCTGCTCACCAAGCTCGCCCTGGGTCTCAAGGATCCCTTCTGGGACAGCTTCATCGTGCTGATCCAGCTGGGCGCGATCCTGGCGGTGGTCGCGCTCTACTTCTCGCGCCTGTGGAAGGTTCTGATCGGCCTGCCGACGGATCCTTCCGCGCGGCGTTTCGCGTTCAGCGTCCTGATCGCCTTCTTCCCGGCGGTGGTGATGGGGGTGCTGATCTATGACTTCATCAAGCAGGTGCTGTTCACCAGCCCGGAGATCATCTGCTGGTCGCTGGTGATCGGCGGCTTCGTTCTGCTGGCGCTCGATCGTTGGAGCCCCAAGCCGCGTTTCGACGACGCCATGAAGCTGCCGCTGACGACCTCGCTGGGCGTGGGCCTGATCCAGTGCCTGTCGATGATTCCCGGAGTGTCCCGTTCGGGCGCCACCATTGTCGGCGGCGTCCTGCTGGGCGTCGACAAGCGAGCGGCGGCGGAGTTCAGCTTCTTCCTGGCCATCCCCACCATGATCGGCGCCTTCGCGAAGGACGCCTGGGAGAGCCGCGACGCGCTGATGGTCGGCGATCACCTGCCTGTGCTGGGCCTTGGCTTCCTGGTGTCGTTCCTGTCGGGCCTGATCGTGGTGAAGGTGCTGCTGGACTTCGTGTCCAAGCGCGGCCTGTCGCCGTTCGGCTGGTGGCGGATCGTCGTCGGCGTCGCCGGCCTGGCGATCATCTATACGCGCTAGGCAGCAAAAAGCCCGGTCAGGCGATCTGACCGGGCTTCATGTCTCCGGTTCGGAAAGGTCGCCCTAGAAGGCGCCTTCCGGCGTGGCGGCGTACTGACCGCCCTTGCGATAGCGATAGAGATAGGCCGGCGCGATCGCCTCCACCGTCTTGGCCTCGACGCCCAGTTCGGCGAGGCCCGGAGCCTGGCCGGACACCACGTTGTCGGCGCGCAGCAGTTCGACCTGATCCGAGGTCAGCACCGGCGCGATCACGCCCAGGACCGCCGCCTGGACGTCGCCGACCTGGCCGACCAGCTTGGCCGCGAACCAGGGCAGCGGCAGCAGTACGCGACTGCGGCCGGTCTCGCGCAGGACGAACTCCATCATCTCGCGGAAGCTGTAGGTCGCCGGACCGCCCAGCTCGTAGGTCTGGCCGGCGGCTTCCGGCAGGCTCAGGGCCTTCGCCACGGCCGCGGCGACGTCGCCGACGTAGACCGGTTGGAAGCGGGTCTCGCCGCCGCCGACCAGCGGCAGGGCGGGGCTGAACGTCGAGAGGGCGGCGAACTTGTTGTAGAGGCCGTCTTCCTGCCCGAACACGACCGACGGGCGGATGATGATCGCCGAGGGCAGGCTTTCGCGAACGGCGGTCTCGCCCATCGCCTTGGTCCGCGCATACTTCGACGGCGAATCGGCGTCGGCGCCCAGCGCCGACATCTGGACGAAGTTGGTGATTCCCTGCCGGGCGGCCGTCTCCGCGACCAGCTTGGCGCCCATGGCGTGGATCGACTGGAAGCGCTGGCGGCCGGTCTCGTACAGGATGCCGACCAGGTTCACGCAGGCTTCGGCGCCGTCCAACGCGCGCGCCACCGACGCGGCGTTGCGAACATTGGCCTGGACCACCTCGATCTGCCCGACGTCGCCCAGCATGCGCAGGCGATAGCCGCGACCGACGTTCCGGGCGGCGACTCGCACGCGCCAACCCTGACGGGCGAGCGACCGCACGACCTGCCGGCCCACGAAGCCGGTTCCTCCAAAGACGGTGACGAGCCCACGCATGATGCCGGCGCCTCTACAAATTCCTTACGGGTATGCGCCCCGATAGAGGATGTGCACGTCAGGTGCAATGCGCCGTTGACGGCCCGATCCGGGCGCCCTATGAGGCACGCCTTCGCGGCGGTCGGGCTTCCCGGTCGCAGGCGGGCCCAGGTGGCGGAATTGGTAGACGCGCTGGCTTCAGGTGCCAGTGGCTTAACGGCCGTGGAGGTTCGAGTCCTCTCCTGGGCACCACCCTTCCTTCTAGGAAGCGGTGATGCCGACCAGCGATCAAGTCGCCGGATCCAGTATCTGCCAAACCCTGCATCATTGTCATGCCTGGCGATGGCTATGCGCGGACGCATGAACTCGGCGACGAGCATTAAACATCGTTCATTCAGCGCCGGATGGCGGGAATTCGCCAGAAAAAAGGCCCAGTTGCGCTGGACCTGTGGCCGGGCTGGAGTATGTGTCGGGCTTGGAAGGACAACGGCGCGATGAAGCGCGCCAGACGCCGCGGACGCTCCGCGAGCGCCCCCGGTTCTTCAATCGACTGTGGCGTAAGACGAAGGAGCGGTCCGGACGTGGCCAACCATCTGCATGAAGGCGACATTCCCGCCGGGCTGTTCGCGGGAGCGGCCTCGGTCGCGGTCGATTCGGAGACCATGGGTCTGAGCCTGACGCGCGATCCGCTGTGCGTCGTGCAGATCTCGGCCGGCGACGGCGACGCCCACGTCGTCCGCCTCAATCGCCCGGACTACGACTGCCCGAACCTCAAGGCCTTGCTGACCGATCCGTCGGTGCTGAAGATTTTTCACTTCGGCCGGTTTGATATCGCGATGTTCGAACGCCATCTGGGGGTCGAGACCAACCCTGTCTGGTGCACCAAGATCGCCTCGAAACTCGCCCGCACCTACACGGACCGCCATGGCCTGAAGGACGTGGTGAAAGAGTTGCTGGGCGTCGATCTCAGCAAGGCGCAGCAGAGTTCCGACTGGGGCGCCGCATCCCTGTCGCCGGAGCAGTTGGCCTACGCCGCCTCGGATGTGCTGCACCTCCATGGCGTCAAGGCCAAGCTGGAGGCGATGCTGATCCGCGAGAACCGCCAAGCCTTGGCCCAGGCCGCCTTCGACTTCCTGCCCGTCCGTGCGCGATTGGATCTCGCCGGCTGGGAAGAGGTCGACATCTTCGCCCATAGCTGACCCTTGACCGAAGCCGCCCACCCCCTCTCAGCGCCGATCGACCGCGACGCCGCGTTCGCGCGCTGGCGGCGGCGGGAGCGGCTGATCCGCGGTCTGCGGATGGGGCTGCCGGCGGCGATGGGCGTGATCGCGCTGGTTCTGGTCGGCATGGTCGCGGCCAGCACCTTGAAGGCGCCCAAGCCGGTGAAGTCCGACGACCCGGTGATCCGCATGGTCGGCGCCCGTTTCCAAGGCCGTCTCGAGGACGGACGAAGCTTCCTGATCGGGGCCGAACAGGCTGTACGCGACGAGCGCGCGCCAGGCCAGGTGGCCCTCCGCGAGCCGATCATGGTGGTCGGCGCGGAAACGCCCATGCCGCGCCGGATCATGGCGCGCGAGGGGTCTTACGACGAGAAGACCCAGCTGCTGCGGTTGACCGGCGACGTTCGGATCGATGACGGCGCCGGCAATCGCGTGGCCACCAACGACACCATCATCGACACCCGCACCGGCCAGGCCGTCGGCCAGCGCGGGATCGAGAGCGACGGCCCCGTCGGCCGAGTGGCGGCTGACAGCTACACCGTCAAGGACAAGGGCGACCGTGTCGAGTTTCGCGGCAGGGTTCGCACGCGGGTCAATCCGGAATAAGACAGGCGCATGATCATCTGGGGAGCGCGCATGAGAAGCGCCGGTACGAAACTTGGGCTCGCGGTCGCCGCGACGGCGGGATTGGCTCTGGCGGCCGGCCCGGCTTCAGCCCAGCTTGACCCCCGGGCGCCGATCGACATCACCGCGGACTCGTCGGTCACGGTCCAGAGCCAGTGCCAGACGACCTGGAGCGGCGCCGTCGAAGCCCTGCAGGCCGCCACCCGCCTGCGCGCCGACACCGTCAAGCTGTTCGCGCGCAAGAGCGGCGACAGCTGCGGCACGAGCGATCGCATGGAGGCCAACGGCCAAGTCTACTTCGTCACGCCCGAGCGCACGGTCCGGGCGGACGACGCCGTCTACACCTTCGGGAACCAGACCATCGTCCTGACCGGCAACGTCATTGTTGTGCAGGGCAAGAGCGTCGTGCGCGGCGACCGGATGGTGATCAACACCGGCACCGGCGAAGCGAACATGACGTCCGCGGCCAAGGGGCGGAACAAGCCTGGCCGGGTTCGCGGCGTCTTCTACCCGAACGAGCAAGGCAAACGCTAAGTGTCGACCGCGTCCGAACAGGGAGCGGGCGAAGGGCTCGTCGTCACTCGTCTGACCAAGGCGTTCGGCGAGCGCCAGGTCGTCCGCGGCGTGAGCCTGAAGCTGGCCCGCGGCGAGGTCGCCGGCCTGCTGGGGCCCAACGGCGCCGGCAAGACCACCTGCTTCTACATGATCACCGGGCTGATCCCCGTCGACCAGGGCTCGATCATCCTGGACGGACGGGACATCACCACCCTGCCCATGTACCAGCGGGCGCGGATGGGGGTCGGCTACCTGCCGCAGGAAGCCTCGATCTTCCGCGGCATGACGGTCGAGGAAAACGTCCTCGCTGTTGTTGAGATGCGCGAGAAGGATTCCTTCAAGGCGCGCGAGACGACCCTGGCCCTGCTGGATGAGCTGCGCATCGCGCACCTGAAGGCCTCGCCGGCGGTGTCGCTGTCGGGCGGCGAACGGCGGCGGGTCGAAATCGCCCGGGCCCTGGCCAGCGAGCCCAGCTTCATGCTGCTCGACGAACCGTTCGCGGGCATTGACCCTCTGGCGATCGCCGACATCCGCGAGGTGATCGGCTACCTGAAGGGGCGCGGCATCGGGATCCTGATCACCGACCACAATGTGCGCGAGACGCTCGACATCATCGACCGGGCCTCGATCATCCATGCCGGCGAGGTGCTCTTCGAGGGGGCGCCGCAAGAGATCGTCGACAACCCGGACGTGCGCCGGGTCTATCTGGGCGACCGCTTCAACTAGCCGCCGGCGTCCGAGGGGCGCCGCGTGATGCAAGAAGGGGGCCACTTAAGGGCGGCGTTAACCTTCAGCGCCGATCCTGCCTCCCTACGATTTCGCAAGGGGGCGGGAGAGAGGCGTGGCGCTCGGGCCAAGACTTGAGCTTCGGCAAGGCCAGGGACTGGTCATCACGCCGCAGCTGCAGCAGGCGATCAAGCTGCTGCAACTGACCAACCTCGAGCTCGAGGCCTATGTCGACGCCGAGCTTGAGCGCAATCCGCTGCTCCAGCGCGACGATCGCGAGGCGGAAGCCGAGGCTCCCGACGCCGCGCCGCCGGAAGCGGCCGAGTACGCCCTCGATTCGACGCCCGACCATGCCGCCGCGGCCGAGCTGGACGCGACGCCCGACGATCTGTCTCCCGGCGAGCGCGCGACCCGTGACGGCGGCGACGAACCGGCCCAGGCCGGCGGTCAGATCGACTGGTCGCGCACCGGCGCCGGGGGCGGGTTCGACGGCGAGGATGACCTGGAGGGGCGGCTATCGCGTGAGAAGACCCTCTCAGAACATCTGCACGATCAACTCGCGGTCGCCCGGCTGAGCGACCCCGAGCGCGCGGTCGCCGCCGTGCTCATCGACGCCGCCGACGATGGCGGCTACCTGCGCGCTGATCTGTTCGAGATCGCCGAACGCCTCGGTTGCGGGATGGATCTGGTCGAGCGGGTCCTGACGGTGCTGCAGGGCTTCGAGCCGACCGGCGTCATGGCGCGCGATGTCCGTGAATGCCTGGCGCTGCAGCTCAGGGAGCGCAACCGCCTCGACCCCGCCATGGCGGCGCTGCTGGATCACCTCGACCTGCTCGCCCGTCGCGACATGGCCGGCCTGCGCAAGGTCTGCGGCGTGGACGACGACGACCTGCGCGACATGATCGGCGAGCTGAAAGCCCTGACGCCCCGCCCCGGCGCGGCGTTCGGCGGCGAGCCCTCGCAGCCGGTGTCGCCCGACGTCTTCGTCCGCGAGGGCGCGGGCGGGCTTTGGCATGTCGAACTCAACACCGACACCCTGCCCAGGGTGCTGGTCGACAAGCGGTATCACGCCCGGATCGCCGGCGGCGCGCGCAGCGACGCCGACAAGACCTTCGTGTCCGACTGCCTGGCCAACGCCAACTGGCTGGTGAAGAGCCTGGATCAGCGGGCCCGCACCATCCTGAAGGTGGCCAGCGAGATCGTTCGCCAGCAGGACGGTTTCCTGGCCTTCGGCGTCGAGCACCTGCGCCCGCTGAACCTCAAGACCGTCGCCGACGCCATCGGCATGCACGAGAGCACGGTCAGCCGGGTCACCTCGAACAAGTACATCGCCACGCCGCGCGGCCTGTTCGAGATGAAATTCTTCTTCACCTCGGCGATCGCCTCGTCGGCCGGCGGGGAGGCCCATTCGGCGGAGAGCGTGCGGCATCGCATCCGCCAGCTGATCGACGCCGAGCGGGCCGAGGCCGACGTCCATTCGGACGACGCCATCGTCGACATTCTCAAGGAGGCCGGCGTCGACATCGCCCGCCGCACCGTCGCCAAGTACCGCGAGGCGATGCGGATTCCATCGTCGGTCGAGCGTCGTCGGATGCTGCGCGCAGCGGTCTGAAGCGTTCTGTGTTTCACTGGGCGTCGGAGCCCTGAATGACACCCATCGAGAAGCGGCAGACGCTGTCGTCCATCCTCCGTGAGATCTGCGACGATCCCGATCCGGTCGTGACGGTCGGCGAGGTCGTGCATCGGTTCGGGCCCCGGGCGTTCGGGGCGCTGCTGTTCTTCTTCTCGGCGCCAAACTGGCTGCCGTTGCCGCCGGGCTCCTCGACCTTCCTGGCGATCCCGCTGCTGGTGATCACGCCGCAGATCGCGGTGGGGATCCGCAGCCCCTGGCTGCCGAAGTTCGTGGACTCCCGCGCCATGCCCCGCGCCACGTTCGCCAAGGCGTTCGAGCGGATCATCCCGGTCCTGGAACGGGTCGAGAAGGTGTCGCGCCCGAGGCTTGGCTTCATGTTCGGCCCGATCGGCGACCGGGTGATCGGATTGACCTGCTTCCTGCTGGCCGTCGTGCTCTCGCTGCCGATCTTTCTCGGCAACATGCCGCCGGCCGCGGCGATCGCGGCGTTCGGCCTTTCGCTCGTCCAGCGGGACGGGTTGCTGGCGGTGCTGGGGTTCCTCATCACCGGGATCAGCGCGGGTCTGCTGATCATCGGCGGTCACGCCGCGCTGCTCATCTTCCGCAAGGCGAGCGAGGCTCTGGGCATGGCCTGAGGGGGCCGCTCACAAACCGGCGAGCAGCGCCGCGTTAACTTGACACCTAACGGCCGCGGGCGCGTTCTATTCGCATGCAAGTGCAAGTCTCCGGCAAGCACGTCGACGTCGGCGAAGCCCTGCGTGAGCGGGTTAGCGACGAAATCACCGAAACCATTGGCAAGTACTTCGACCGCGGCGGCTCGGCCGATGTGGTCGTGACCAAGGAGGGCTTCTCCTTCAAGGTCGATTGCATGGTCGCCCTGGCGTCCGGCCAGCGTCTGCAGAGCCAGGGGCTGGGCGCAGACGCGCACGCGGCCTTCGGCCAGGCGCTGGAAAAGATCGAGACGCGCGTACGCCGCTACAAGCGGCGGCTTAAGAGCCACTCGTCCCAGGCCGCGGCCAAACAGGCGGAAACGGCCGCCCTGTACGTCCTGCGGGCGCCGGACGACGATGCGGACGTCGACGAGTGGGACGGCGTCGACGGCCACGCGCCGCCGAGCGCGATGATTATCGCCGAGACAGAGGAAGCGTTGAAGACGATGACCGTTTCGATGGCGGTCATGGAGCTCGACTTGACTGAATCCCGTACAATCGTGTTTAGGAACGCCGCTCACGGCGGATTGTCCGTGGTCTACCGCCGGCCGGATGGAAACATCGGCTGGATCGATCCGGAACGCACTCAGTCACAGAACGGCAACGGAACCCGGGCAAACGCCTGACGGCGAACCCGTCCTGACCCTTCTGCTTCTTGCGAGTTTGACGCGTATGAACATCGGAGACCTGCTGGAGCCGCGCGCGATTGCGCCGCGCGCGGGGGGCGGGAGTAAGCGTCAGGTCTTGTCGGCGGTCGCCGACATCGCCGCTCGGAACCTGCGGATCAGGTCCGAGGACGTGCTGGACGCCCTGCTGGAGCGGGAGGCCGCGGGCTCGACGGGAGTCGGCCACGGCGTCGCGATTCCCCATGCCCGGATACCGGGCCTGACGGCCGTGCGCGGCGTGTTCATGCGCCTCGAGACGCCGACGCCGTTCGAGTCGCTGGACGACCAGCCCGTCGACCTGATCTTCGCGCTGTTCGCGCCGGCCGAAAGCCGTACGGAGCACCTGCAGGCGCTTGCGCGGGTGTCGCGCCTGATGCGGCAGGGAGACCTGCGTCAGCAGCTTCGTCAGGCCCGCACGGCCGAGGCGATCCACGCGCTGCTCGCGCGCGAGGCCCAGCCGAGCGCGGCCTGACGGCCGCGCGTTTTCTGCTAGTGGACAGAGACCGGCGCCAGCTCATGGGCCAGTGCGGCGGCGACGGCCGAGTCACGATCACCCATCACGGCGAGGCGTTCGCCATCGGCGCGGTGCACCGCATAGAGGGTCTGGGTGGGGTCCAGGTCGAAGCCCTGCAGGGCGGCGGCTGGAGCATCGGCCATGATCTCGGCGGCGCTGATCGGCCGGACATAGACCAGGTCGGGGGCGCCGAGAGCGGCGAAAGCTTCCTTCGTCAGCAGTTGGGGCGTCATAAGACCACCTCCTTCAATGATGGAACGCGGCCATGAGCCGCCGGTTCAGCCGGCTCGGGCGCCATTCCGGTAAGCCTCAGGGTTACTCCGCAGTCCGGATGGGGATCTTCTGGATGAGCCGCTCTGGCTCGGGGCGGCTCAGATCGATGTGCAAAAGCCCGTGCTGCAAGGTCGCGCCGGACACGACCATGCCGTCGGCGAGGACGAAGGCCCGGATGAACCCCCGCGCTGCTATGCCGCGGTGCAGGTAGGCCTTTTCCACGGCGTCAGAGCCGTCTCCGCGCCTGCCGGCGACCGTGAGCTGCCGGCCCTCGACCTGGACCTCGATCTGCTCGGGGGCGAATCCGGCCACGGCGAGGCTGATCCGGACGCCGCCATCGTCGAGCGCTTCCACATTGTAGGGCGGGTAGCTTTCCGTGGCGGCTTTCGCGGCGCGTTCGATCAGGGTTCGCGTATGGTCGAACCCCAGCAGAAAGGGGCTGTCAAAGAGCAGGGGGCGTGTCGTCATCTTGCCTACAGGAGTCCTCGTCGAAGCGACTCTCCGTGCATCCGGCCCTGGATCGGCGCCGCACACACGGACGTATGCGGATAAGTGGCGATTGCCGGCGTCGCCCGCAAGACGGTGATCCTGTCTAGGCGCCTTCGCGAAAACGCGCTTATGTCCCGCAATCAATCGGGGGTTCGGGGGGACACCAGACATGAAGCGCATCCTGGCGCTGGCCGCCGCCTGCCTGCTGCTGGCGGCCTGCACGACCACGAACGTCAAGTCGGCGGCCGGAGCCGCCGCCACGAAGCCCGCGCCGGGCGCGCGCATCCTGGTCGTCGAGCCCGACATCCAGCTCCATCTGTTGACGGCCTCGGGGGTCCAGGAGCCGCGCGCGGACTGGACGACCGCAGGGCGCGACAATCTCCAGGCCGCCATCGAGGAGGCCCTGGAGGGCAGGTCTCACGGCTTCAAGCGGCTCGACCCGGACGACGCCATGGCGGGCCGCAACGGCCAGCTGCTGCGGCTGCACGGCGCGGTCGGCAACTCGATCCTGCTGTTCCAGTACGGTTTCATCCCGCTGCCGACGAAGTCGGGATCATTCGACTGGACCCTCGGCGAGGGCGCCAAGACGCTGGGCGAGACCTATCAGGCGGACTACGCCCTGTTCGTCTACGGACGAGGGTCCTATTCCAGCGGCGCTCGCGTGGCGATGATGGTTGGCATGGCCGCGTTGGGCGTCGGCATTCCGCTGGGCGGTCAGCAGGCCTTCGCGTCCCTGGTCGATCTGAAGACGGGGCAGGTCGTCTGGTTCAACCTGGCCCAGGCTTCGCCCAGCGCCGACATGCGTTCGCCGGAGGGCGCGGCGGAGCTGACCAAAGGACTTCTGAAGGACATTCCGCTGTGAGGCGGGCGACAGCCCTGTTCGCCGCGGGCGCCTTGCTGGTCGGCCAAGGCGGCTGGGCTGCAGAGGCGGGGCCCCGCGCCGCGGGGCTGCGGCCGGCGGAGAACACCGACGAGGGCGGCCTCTGGTCGGCGTCCGACAAGGCGGAAGGGGCGGCCAAGACCAAGGCCGAGGTCAACAGCGACCCGGCTCTGACGGCCTATGTGCGGGGCGTCGCCTGCAAGGTGGCGTCCGACCACTGCAATGACGTGCGCGTCTATGTGATGGATCGGCCCTTCTTCAACGCCCAGATGGCGCCGAACGGCTATATGGAGGTCTGGTCGGGCCTGCTCCTGCGGGCGACGGACGAGGCGGAGCTCGCCTTCGTCCTGGGGCACGAGACCAGCCATTTCTCACATCAGCATTCGCTCAACGCCTGGCGCGCGGCCAAGGCCCGGAGCAACGCGGTCATGGCCCTGTCGGTCGCCGTGGCGGTCGCCGGCGCAGCGGCGGGCGCCAACAGCGGCAGCGCGTCCGCGGCCCGCTCGATCAACGACGCCGCCGGGGCGGTGGTGGACATCATCTACCTGGCCGCGATCGCCAGCCTTTTCTCCTTCTCTCGCGAGCAGGAGGAAGATGCGGATCGGCTGGGCGCGGAGCTGGCGATCAAGGCAGGCTACGAGGCCAAGGCCGGGGCCGACATCTGGCGGGCGCTGCAGGCCGAGACGGCCGCCTCGGACTTTCCGAAGGTCCGCAAGGAGCAGGCCGTCGCCAGCATCTTCTCCACCCACCCGGTGACCAACGACCGTATCGCCGCCCTCGACGCACAGGCCAAGGCGCATCCCGAAGGCGGGGACGCCGGCCGCGCCCGATATCGCGCCGCCATCCGACCGCATCTCGGCGCCTGGCTGAAGGATGATCTGCGACGGCGGGACTACGGCCAGACCCTGCACCTGATCGAGCGGCTGGCCGCCGATGGCGAGGACCTGGGCGTGCTCGGTTTCTACAAGGGCGAGGCCTACAGGCGTCGTCGCGGCGACAGCGACGCAGGGCTGGCCCTGGAGGCTTATCAGAAGGCGTCGGCGCATCCTGACGCCCCCACGGCCGTCTGGCGGGAGCTGGGCGATCTGCAGATGAAGGCCGGCCAATCCGACGGCGCGCGCCAGTCCTATGCGGCCTACCTCGCCAAGGCGCCGGACGCCCAGGATCGCTGGATGGTCGAAGCCAATCTCAAGAAACTCAACGGGAGCAGCGGAACATGATCGCTCGTCGTCTCCTCGGCCCCGCGGCCGCCCTGATGCTGCTCGGCCTGTCGGCCTGCGCGACCGTCACCTCGGCTCCGGCGGGTCCCTATGCAGTGGGGGGGCACGCCGTGACGCTGGGCCGGGAATGGTCCGACATCAGCGTGATCATGCCCTGGCGGCCCAAGAACGTCCGCCTGCTCTCGATCGATGGGCCGTTCCTGAACCGACTCTATATCGCCGACGGCCTCAAGTCCGGCGAGTTCCTGGTCAAGCCGTCCGCGAAGGAGCGCCCGACTCCGGTCTGGAAGACGGGGATGACTCCGGTCGAGCAGATCGAGTTCGTCGCCGACAGTGTCGCGGCCCTGGACTACCAGCGGGTTGAGACGGCCAATCCGCGTCCCGCCGTCGCCGGCGGCGCGTCGGGGCTGCGGGTCGACGTCTCGGCCAAGACCGCGGATGGGCTCGACATCTCAGGCGTGGCCCAGGTGGTCGAAACCGGCGAGCGCCTCTACGTGATTCTCTACCTGGCCCCGGCCGAGCACTATTTCGCGGCTCAGGCGCCCGAAGTGCAGAGGATCATGGAATCGGCGCGCGTTTCGCCTGCTGGTTGAATTGGGCGGCGGACGGGCGTTAACTCTTCGCCGGAGGGACCGACCCTCTCTCGGCGTGTCGATGTCCGTCGAATCGCTTCGACGGCGGGGCGCGCCGCCGTCGAAGGAGACCATCCATGAGCCTGCTTCTCCATGAGCCCCTCAGTCGAGGCGGCGAGCGGCGCGAGATGGTCGCGCGCCTGTTTGCCGTGACCTCGGTGATCTACGCGCTTCTGGCGCTGCTGACCGGCGCCGTCGCGGCGGCGGGCCTGTTTGGTCTGGCGGGCCTGGGGGCGGATCCAGGGGCCGCAGACGCGGCCCGCCTCTTGGGGCTGCCCTGGAGCCTCGCCGTGGGTTTGGGGGCGGACGACCGCCTGGCGACGCTGCTGCTGGCGCTCGGCGCCCTGGGTCTCAATCTGGCGCTTCTCGCCGCCGCCACGCGCGCAATCCGCGGCCGCCGCCGACGCGGCTAAACGGCGGACCCAAAAGGCGAAGGCCCGCCGGGGTTACCGGCGGGCCTTCATTGGTGGAGCTAAGCGGAGTCGAACCGCTGACCTCTTGAATGCCATTCAAGCGCTCTACCAGCTGAGCTATAGCCCCGAGGTCTCTGGTGTCCCGTCGCCGGGTGGCCGGCGGCGAGGGCGCGACTTCTATGCCGTGATCCCTCGCCGATCAAGGCCCTGAAATGGAAAAATTTCAGGGCCCGGTTTTTTACCGGTCGTCGGCGTCCTCTTCACCCGGCAGGCCGTCGATTTCGTCTTCCGGGAAGTCGTCCTCGTCCTCGTCCTCGAGGAAGGGAACGTCCTCGTCGGCGTCGTCGGCCAGGTCTTCATCCTCGGCGAAGTCGACGCCCAGGTCATCGCCGCCCGACGGAGCCGCGCCCGACTCGTCGCCGGAATCGTCGTCGTCGGTCTCGATCGGCTCGGCCGCGGCCTCGTCGTCGATTTCCGGGGTCTGATCGGCTTCGTCCTCGAAGCCGTCGCCGTCCTCGGTCGCGGGCTTGGTGTTTTCCTTCTCCTCGTCCGCCTCGTAGTCCGGAGCGGCCGAGCGGGCGCGCACGCGGCGGTTACGGATGGCTTCTTCGGGGTCGAAGGTCTCGCCGCACTTGGGGCACACGGCCGGGCGACGACCGAGGTCGTAGAATTTGGACGAGCAGTTGGGGCAGATTTGTTTTGCGCCCAGTTCGGGATTGGCCAAGGGGCGATCCTCTGAAGGCTATGCTGAAAGCGGCGGCTCCCTTGCCACGCGACGGGGGCGCTGTCAAAAGCAAAACCCTTTGTTCTCCCGCCCCTTTCCAGGAGTGACGCCCGGCATGACGACCGCCGTGCTTTCGGCCCGCCCCGGCGCAGCGTTGCGCGGGCGTATTCGCGTCCCCGGCGACAAGTCGATTTCCCACCGCGCGTTGATCCTCGGCGCGCTCGCAACCGGCCGCACGACCGTGTCCGGTCTGCTCGAAGGCGAGGACATTCTGGCGACCGGCCGGGCCATGCAGGCCTTCGGCGCGACAGTCGGCCGCACGGGCGAGGGCGAATGGACGATCGAGGGCCATGGCGGCTTCTCGACGCCGGCCCAGGTGATCGACTGCGGCAATGCGGGAACCGGCGTGCGGCTGATCATGGGCGCCGCGGCGGGCTTTCCGATCACCGCGACCTTCACCGGCGATGCGTCGCTCCAGAAGCGGCCGATGGGCCGGGTCCTGGAGCCGCTGTCCGAGATGGGCGTCCGCTACGAGGCGCGAGACGGCGGCCGCCTGCCGCTGACCCTGCACGGCGGCGCCCTGAAGGGCCTGACCTACGTCCTGCCCATGGCCTCGGCCCAGGTGAAGTCGGCGGTGCTGCTGGCCGGTCTCAACGCTGAAGGCGGCGTGACCGTGATCGAGCCGGAAGCGACCCGGGATCACACCGAGCGGATGCTGCGCGCCTTTGGGGCCGAGGTGATCGTCGCCGATCGCGAGGACGGCCGGCACGTCCGCCTGCCCGCCGGCCAGGCCCTGACCGGAACTCATGTCGAGGTGCCGGGGGATCCGTCGTCCGCCGCCTTCCCGATCGTGGCCGGCCTGATCACGCCGGGATCGGAGATCACCATCGAGGGCGTGATGCTGAACAGCTCGCGCACCGGTCTGTTCGAGACCCTGATCGAGATGGGCGGCGACCTGACCATCACCAACCAGCGCGAAGCGGGCGGCGAGGAGGTCGGCGACATCGTGGTCCGGCATTCCGCCCTGACCGGCGTCGTGGTGCCGCCCGAGCGCGCGCCCAGCATGATCGACGAGTATCCGATCCTGGCCGTCGCCGCCGCCTTCGCGACCGGTGAGACCGTGATGCGCGGCGTCGGCGAGATGCGGGTCAAGGAGAGCGACCGCATCGCCCTGATGGCGGCCGGCCTGCAGGCGTGCGGCGTCGAGGTCGTGGAGGAGCCTGAAGGCTTCATGGTCCGAGGAACCGGCGCCGCGCCGCGCGGCGGCGGCATGATCACGACCCACGGAGACCATCGCATCGCCATGAGCCACCTGATCCTCGGCCTGGCCGCCCGCGAACCGGTGCGTGTCGACGAGCCGGGCATGATCGCCACCAGCTTTCCGACCTTCGCGTCGTTGATGCGCGGGCTCGGCGGCGACATCGCGGAGGGTTGAGGCTTGGGCTTCGTCATCGCCGTCGATGGCCCCGCCGCGTCCGGCAAGGGCACCATCGCCGTCAAACTTGGGGCCCTGTACGGCTTCCCGGTGCTCGACACCGGCCTGCTGTATCGCGCCGTCGGCGTGAAGGTGCTGGAAAGCGGCGGCGACCTGGGCGACGAGGCGGCGGCCGTGGCGGCGGCGAAGGCGTTGGATCCGCAAGAGTTGGAGCGCCCCGAGGTCCGCACCCGCGCCGCGGGCGAGGCGGCCAGCCGGGTGGCGATCTACACGCCTGTCCGCCAGGTGCTGCGCGATTTTCAGCTGGCCTTCGCCGCGCAGGAGCCCGGCGCGGTGCTCGACGGCCGCGACATCGGCACCGTGATCGCGCCTCGGGCCCCGGCGAAGCTCTACGTCACGGCCTCGCCGGAAGTGCGCGCCGAGCGGCGCTGGAAGCAGTTGACCGGCCAGGGCGAGACCGTCGCCTACGAAGACATCCTCGCCGACATCCGCATCCGGGACGAGCGCGACGGCGCCCGGGCCGAGTCGCCGATGCGGCCGGCGGACGACGCGGTCTTGCTGGATACCACTGAAATGAGTATAGACGCGGCCTTCGATGCGGCCCGCCGCATCGTCGAGGCGGCGCGAAGCCGGTGGGAAACCGCCAAGGGCTAAATCCAACGCGCCGGGGCTCGATGGCCGCGGGTGCACAAACTCCTCAAACCTATGGAACGCCCGGACTCTCACCGGCAATCCCGCCATTAGGCCGTTCCGCAACCCTAGAGACTGTTCAACACATGGCCGATGATCTCAGCCTGAACCCGAGCCGCGACGATTTCGCGGCGCTCCTCGACGCCTCGATGGGCGGCTCCGGCGACTTCGCCGAAGGCACCGTCATCCAGGGCAAGGTCGTCGGCATCGAGAAGGACTTCGCGATCGTCGACGTCGGTCTCAAGACCGAAGGCCGCATCCAGATCAAGGAATTCGGCGTCGGCGAAGACGGCAAGCCCACCATCAAGGTCGGCGACACGGTCGAGGTCTTCCTCGAGCGCCTCGAAAACGCCCTCGGCGAAGCGGTCATCAGCCGCGAGAAGGCCAAGCGCGAAGAAGCCTGGACCCGCCTGGAAGTCGTGTTCGCCAAGGGCGAGCCGGTCATGGGTTCGATCGTCGGCCGCGTGAAGGGCGGCTTCACCGTCGACCTGGGCGGCGCCTCGGCCTTCCTGCCGGGCTCGCAAGTCGACATCCGTCCGGTGCGCGACGTCGGCCCGCTGATGGGCAAGGAGCAGCCCTTCGCCATCCTGAAGATGGACCGTCCGCGCGGCAACATCGTCGTCTCGCGTCGCGCCATCCTGGAGGAAGCCCGCGCCGAACAGCGCACCGAGCTGGTCAGCCAGCTGCAAGAGGGCGAAATCCGCGAAGGCGTGGTCAAGAACATCACCGACTACGGCGCGTTCGTGGACCTGGGCGGCATCGACGGCCTGCTGCACGTCACCGACATGAGCTGGAAGCGCGTCTCGCACCCGTCGCAAGTGCTGGCGGTCGGCGACACCGTGAAGGTCCAGATCATCAAGATCAATCCGGACACCCAGCGCATCAGCCTCGGCATGAAGCAGCTGCAGTCGGATCCGTGGGACGGCGTGGAAGCCAAGTACCCGGTCGGCGCCAAGTACACCGGCCGCATCACCAACATCACCGACTACGGCGCCTTCGTGGAGCTGGAGCCGGGCGTTGAAGGCCTGGTGCACGTTTCGGAAATGTCCTGGACCAAGAAGAACGTCCATCCGGGCAAGATCGTCTCCACCTCGCAGGAAGTGGACGTCATCGTTCTGGACGTCGACAGCTCCAAGCGCCGCGTCTCGCTGGGCCTGAAGCAGGCTCTGGCCAATCCGTGGGAAGCCTTCCTGTCGGCGCACCCGATCGGCTCGACCGTCGAGGGCGAAGTCAAGAACGCCACCGAGTTCGGCCTGTTCGTCGGCCTGGACGGCGATATCGACGGCATGGTCCACCTGTCGGACCTGGACTGGAACGCGCCGGGCGAAGAAGCCATGGCTCGCTACAAGAAGGGCGACGTCATCAAGGCGAAGGTCCTGGACGTCGACGTCGACAAGGAGCGTATCTCGCTCGGCGTGAAGCAACTGGCCGGCGATCCGCTGGCCGGCGACGGCTACCGCAAGGGCCAGACCGTCACCGTCACGGTCACGGAAGTGACCTCGGGCGGCATCGAAGTGAAGTTCGGTGAAGACGACGCTCCGGTCACCGCCTTCATCCGCAAGTCGGACCTGTCGCGCGATCGCAACGAGCAGCGCCCCGAGCGCTTCGCCGTGGGCGACCGCATCGACGCCCAGGTGACCAACGTCGACAAGGCCGCGCGTCGCGTGTCGGTGTCGATCAAGTCGCTGGAAATGGCGGAAGAAAAGGAAGCCATCGAGCAGTTCGGGTCCTCGGACTCGGGCGCTTCGCTCGGCGACATCCTGGGCGCCGCCCTGCGCGAGAAGGCCTCGAAGGACTAAGTCCTCCGACCTTCCTCGGAAGAACGAGCCCCGTCCGGAGTCATCCGGGCGGGGTTTTTCTTTGCCTGAACCCCGCCCGGCGGGCCCAGAGGAACTTCAGTCCTGCGGCCGACCGCCTTCGGTCGCGATGAAGACGTCCTGGAAGATCGTTCGCAGATCCCCGATCGTCTCCTTCAGGGCGGGCGGGGGCGTTTCGGCGCTGACGCCGAGGATCTCGCACCGGACGGCGGCGCGGCAGCGTCGTCGGGCCGCTGTGACCAGCCTTTGCAGTTTGCGACGCGCCCGTGGATTGCGCACCGTGCTCCAGGACAGCGGGAGCACGATCAGCGAGGGCGGCCCGCCGGGGCCAGGGGGCTGAACGGCGTTCAGCGCCGCTTGGGCGGCGGTCAGCTCTATCCGTTCGATCTCGACCGGGTTCCGACGGTGGGGGTCGATCAGGCGCACGTGACCGTCCTCGCCCGGCTCGCCGACGGTGAAACTCAGAGTTTGGCCGTAGAGGCCCGATTCGGCGGGGGCGATTTCGGGACGCAGGAGACCGCTGAGAATGAGCGGCCGCCCCGAGGCGCCGACCAGGGTCGCTTCGAGCTGTCGCGCGTATGCGGATTCGGGCGAAACGCCGGTTGGCGCCGGCGGTCGCGCTGCACGCTCTCGGGTCACCTTGCCCCCTCCAAGAGACGGAAAACACCGTTTCACGTCAGGGTTGCTGGCCGCTTAACGATGTGACCCCCGACAACCTCTTGAAGACTCAGGGATGATTGGGCAAAGGTCAGGCCGCCTACGCCCCCGGGGAGCCTCATGATCAAGTCAGAGCTGATCGCCAAGCTCGCCCAAGAGAATCCGCACCTCACCCAGCGCGATATCGAGCGGGTGGTCGGCGTGATCCTGGAGAAGATGACCGAGGCGCTGGAAGGCGGCGGTCGTGTCGAGCTGCGCGGCTTCGGAGCGTTTTCCGTCCGATCCCGCCCGGCGCGGGCCGGGCGCAACCCGAGGACGGGTGAGCCCGTTTCGGTCAAGGGCAAGCACGTGCCCTTCTTCAAGAGCGGCAAGGAACTGCGCGAGCGGCTCAACGCCGACTGACCCGGCTTGACCTCGCGGCCGGATGACCAAAGGCTGGCGAGGGGGAACGGAACGGGAGCCCACGCATGAGCGTCTTCAAGGAATTCCGCGAGTTCATCGCTCGCGGCAACGTCATCGACCTGGCCGTCGGGATCATCATCGGCGGGGCCTTCGGCGCCATCGTGAAGAGCCTGGTCGACCAGGTGATCATGCCGCCGGTCGGCCTGCTGCTGAACGGCGTCGACTTCGCGCACCTCGAGATCGTGCTGCAACAGGCCGATGCGGCCAACAAGATCGAGAAGGTCGCCATCGGCTACGGCGGCTTCATCAACGCCTGCATCCAGTTCGTCATCGTCGCCGCGGCCGTGTTCCTGCTGGTCAAGGCGGTCAACACCCTGCGTCGCCAGCAGGCCGCCGAGCCCGAGCCCGAGGCGCCGACCCCGTCGGAAGCCCTGCTCACCGAAATCCGCGACCTGCTGAAGAATCAGGCCAAGCCGGCTCCGGCCGCGGCGCCCGCGGTTCCGAAGGCTCCTTCGGCGCGCAAGGCGCCCGCGAAGAAGGCGTGACGGGCCGCGCCAAGATCTGCGGTCTGTCGACGCCCGAGACCGTGAAGGCCGCCGTGGATGGCCAGGCGGCCTTCATCGGTTTCATGTTCTTCGCCAAAAGTCCCCGCAACATCGCGCCGGACGTCGCGGCCCGGCTGGCGCCGCCGGCGCGGGCGGCGAACGTGAAGGTCGTGGCGGTGACGGTCGATCCGGACGATGTCCTGCTGGACCAGCTGTCGGCGACGCTGAAGCCGGACTTCATCCAGCTGCACGGCAAGGAGACGCCGTCCCGCGCCCGGGAGGTCGCCGCCCGCACAGGCGCCGGGATCATCAAGGTCTTTTCGGTGTCCGAGCCCTCGGACCTCGATCCGGCCCGCGCCTATGAGAGCGTCGCCGACTATCTGATGTTCGACGCCAAGGCGCCGGCGGGCTTCGATCGTCCCGGCGGAACCGGCGCCCGGTTCGACTGGACGATGATGAAGGGCCGGCGGTTCGAGCGGCCCTGGCTGCTGGCCGGAGGGCTCGATCCCTGGAATGTCGCCGAGGCCGTGCAGCTGTCCGGCGCGCCGCTGGTCGACGTTTCCTCTGGCGTGGAGCGCGGCCCGGGGATAAAGGACCCGTCTCTCATTTCGGCCTTCCTGGAAGCGGTTCGCCGCGCCTGACCTGCTGACGCTGTGAACGCCTCTTTGAAACCCAACGACTGGAACGCCCTGCCGGACGCCGACGGCCGCTTCGGCGACTACGGCGGCCGCTACGTGGCCGAGACCCTGATGCCGCTGGTGCTGGACCTGGACAAGGCCTACGCCGAGGCGAAGGCCGATCCGGAATTCCAGGCCGAGCTCGCCGGCTACCTGAAGCACTACGTCGGTCGCCCGAACCCGCTCTACTTCGCCGAGCGGCTGACCGCGCACTACGGCGGCGCGAAGATCTACTTCAAGCGCGAGGAGCTGAATCACACCGGCGCGCACAAGATCAACAACTGCATGGGCCAGATCCTGCTGGCCATGCGGATGGGCAAGACCCGGATCATCGCCGAGACCGGCGCCGGCCAGCACGGCGTGGCCACGGCCACCGTCTGCGCCCGCTTCAACCTGCCCTGTGTCGTCTACATGGGCGCGGTGGACGTCGAGCGGCAGAAGCCGAACGTGTTCCGCATGAACCTGCTGGGCGCCGAAGTGCGGCCAGTGACCTCTGGCGCGGCGACCCTCAAGGACGCCATGAACGAGGCCATGCGCGACTGGGTCACCAACGTCCATGACACCTACTATCTGATCGGCACGGCGGCGGGGATGCATCCGTACCCGGCCATGGTCCGCGACTTCCAGGCCGTGATCGGCCAGGAGACCAAGGCGCAGATCCTCGAGATCGAGGGTCGTCTGCCGGACGCGGTCGTGGCCTGCGTTGGCGGCGGTTCGAACGCCATCGGCATGTTCCATCCGTTCCTGGCCGACGAGAGCGTGAAGATCTTCGGCGTCGAGGCTTCGGGCCACGGCCTGAACACCGACAAGCACGCGGCCTCGCTGACCGGCGGCCGTCCGGGCGTCCTGCACGGCAACAAGACCTATCTGCTGCAGGACGACGACGGCCAGATCCTGGACGCCCACTCGATCAGCGCGGGCCTCGACTATCCGGGCATCGGCCCGGAGCACGCCTATCTGCACGACATCGGCCGGGCGAAGTACCTGACCTGCACCGACGATGAGGCGCTCGCCGCCTTCCAACTCTGCGCTGAGCTGGAAGGGATCATCCCGGCGCTGGAGAGCGCTCACGCGATCGCCAAGCTGCCCGAGGTGGTCAAGGAGGTCGGCAAGGACGGCGTCGTGGTGCTGACCCTGTCCGGCCGCGGCGACAAGGACATCTTCACGGTCGCCGAAGCTCTGGGGCGCAAGATTTGACCACCTATCGCGACGGGACGCGGATTTCGCGCGCCTTCCACCGGGAAAACGACCATCGGGCGCTGTTCGTCGCCTACATCATGGCCGGCGATCCCGACCTGGAGACCTCGTTCGAGATCCTCAAGGGCGTCGCCGACGAAGCCGACATCGTCGAACTGGGCATGCCCTTCTCCGACCCGATGGCCGAGGGGCCGACCATCCAGCTGGCCGCCCAGCGCGCGCTGAAGGCCGGCACGAAGATGAAGGACGTGCTGGGCCTGGTCCGGCGCTTCCGCGAGACCGATACGGTCACCCCGATCGTGCTGATGGGCTATCTGAACCCGGTGCTGAGCTACGGCTTCGAGGCCTTCGCCAACGACGCCTCGGACGCCGGCGCCGACGGTTTGATCATCGTCGATTGCCCGCCGGAAGAGGCTGACGCGCTGACCGACGCTCTCGAGGCGGCGAAGATGAACCTCATCCGCCTGGCCACGCCGACCACCGACGACCGGCGCCTGCCCACCGTCGTGAAGCGGACCTCCGGCTTCGTCTACTACGTCTCCGTCGCCGGCGTGACCGGCGTGAAGGAGGCCGACGCCGACGCCGTGGCCAAGCCGGTGCAGCGCCTGCGCGAGGCCTCGGGCCTGCCGGTCGCGGTGGGCTTCGGCATCAAGACTCCCGAACGCGCCGCCGAGGTCGCCCGTGTGGCCGACGGCGTCGTGGTCGGCTCCGCGCTGGTCGACGAGATCGCCGGCGCTCTCGAAACGGGATCGAACGAAAACGTGACCGAAAGAGTTCTTTCCAAGGCGGCTGCGCTGGCTAAGGCTGTGCGATCGGCGCGAAGCAGGGGCGCTTGAAGCGATGGCGATGGCTGACCCGAAGAACGACAAACCGACCCGAGGCGGCGCCCGCGAGCGCCAGGGCTGGCTCTCCCGCATCGCGCCCGGCGTACGCGGCGCGTTCGTAAAGCGCGAGACGCCCGAGAACCTCTGGGTGAAATGCCCCGACACCGGGGAGATGATCTATCGCCCCGACCTGGAGGCCGCCTGGTGGGTGACGCCCGCCGGCCGTCACATGCGCATCGGGCCTGAGTTGCGCTTCAAGTTCACCTTCGACAACGGCGAGTACGAAGCCCTGCCGACGCCGAAGGTGATCGAGGATCCGCTGAACTTCACCGACGGCCGGCCCTACAAGGACCGCCTCGCCGCGGCCCGCAAGACCACCGGCGAACCCGACGCCATGGCCATCGGCGCCGGCAAGATCGGCGGCGTGCCCGCCGTGGCGCTGGTTCAGGACTTCGCCTTCATGGGCGGCTCGCTGGGCATGGCGGCGGGCGAGGCCTTCATCGCCGCCGCGAAGGCCGCGGTCGAGCGTGAGGTTCCGCTGGTCGCCTTCACCGCCGCCGGCGGCGCGCGGATGCAGGAAGGCACCCTGTCGCTGATGCAGATGGCGCGAAGCACCCTGGCGATCCAGGAGCTGAAGAAGGCCCGGCTGCCCTACGCCGTGGTCCTGACCGACCCGACCACCGGCGGGGTGACGGCCAGCTACGCCATGCTGGGCGACGTCCATTTCGCCGAGCCGGGCGCCCTGATCGGCTTCGCCGGCCAGCGGGTTATCGAGCAGACCATCCGCGAGACCCTGCCGGCGGGGTTCCAGCGCGCCGAGTTCCTCGTCGAGAAGGGCATGGTCGACCGGGTCGTGCCGCGTCACGAGCTGCCGACCATGCTGGGTTCGGTGCTCGGCACCCTGATGATGGGCCGCAACGGCAAGAAGGCGGCCTAGGCCCTTTCCCGCTCATCCGGGATCTTAGAATGAGCGACCATCTCAGACCTCATGACGCCGCGCTTGCACGGCTTCAGGCCCTGCATCCGAAGAAGATCGACCTGTCGCTGGGCCGGATGCGCCGCCTCTGCGCGGCGCTGGGCGATCCGCAGCGCGATCTGCCGCCGGTGGTCCATGTCGCCGGCACCAACGGCAAAGGCTCGACCGTCGCTTATCTGCGCGCCATCGCCGAAGCGGCCGGCCTGCGCGTCCATGTCTTCACCTCGCCGCATCTGGTGCGGTTCGCCGAGCGTATCCGCCTGGCCGGGACCCTGATCACCGAAGAGCATCTGGCGGCCGTGCTGGAGCATGTCGAGAGCGCCAACGCGGGCGAGCCGATCACCTTCTTCGAGATCACCACCGCCGCCGCCTTCCAGGCCTTCAGCGAGGTCGAGGCCGACCTCTGCCTGCTGGAGGTGGGCCTGGGCGGTTCGCTGGACGCCACCAACGTCATCGAGCGGCCGGCGGTCAGCGTGATCGCGCCGGTCGACTACGACCACCGGGAGTTCCTGGGCGACAGCCTGGCCGGCATCGCCGGCGAGAAGGCCGGGATCATCAAGCGCGGCGCGCCGGTCGTCGCCGGCCGCCAGTCGATCGAGGCGTTCGAGGTGATCGAGGCCAGGGCTCAGGCTCTGGGCGCGCGGCTCGTGGCGCTCGGAACCGACTTCGACGGCTGGCTGGAGAACGGCCGGATGACGGTGCAGATGGAGGATCGGCTGCTCGACCTGCCCGCGCCGGCCCTGCCGGGCCTCCATCAGGTCGACAACGCCGCCTTGGCCGCGGTCGCCGCGTTGCAGCTCCGCGAGGCGCGGATCGACGAGGCCGCGGTCGCCGCCGGGATCGCCGGCGCGACCTGGCCCGCGCGCTTCCAGCGCCTGGCCGAGGGGCCTCTGGGGCGCCAGGCGAAGGCCGCTGGCGCCGATCTCTGGCTGGACGGCGGCCATAATCCGCATGCCGCCCGCGCGCTCGCTCGGACGATCGGCGACCTCGCCGCCCGCGACGGTCGGCCCGTGACCCTGGTCTGCGGCCTGCTGGCCAACAAGGACGCGGACGGCTTCTTCGCCGCCTTCGCTCAACTGGCCCCCGGGTCATCGCCGTCGATTTCGAGGCCGCGGCCGCCAGCCCGGCCGAGCGCCTGGTCGAAGCGGCCCGCGCCAGGGGGCTTCAGGCCTCCGCCGCGGCGGACGTTTCCGCAGGGGTCGCAAGGGCCTTGGCGGAAGAAGGGGCGGCGCCGCATGTCGTGATCTGCGGATCCCTCTATCTCGCCGGCGAGGTTCTGGCCCTGGATGCGTCAACCTGGCCGACCTGAGGAACCGAAAAGCCCCTTGCCAAGTTAGGGTTTTGGGCGAACGATAGAGTTCTAGGGAGCGACGCGAGCCGTCAGAGCAAGCGCGGTCCCGGGAGGAAAATGAGATGTCGCTGGCTGACCATCGGCTGGATGCGGAACCGTGCAAGACGGACGCGACCTGCCTGCTCACCTTTTTCGGAACCATCGGCCTGATGTTCCTCGCCGCGCCCGTCGTGGTGTGGCTCGTGGGTCTGATCACCAGGCTGATCTGGTAACGAAAACGGCCGCCGGATCGCCGGCGGCCGCTTCGTCATGAGAGACTGGACCGGTCAGCGGTCTTACGCCGCCTGCACGCCCGCTTCCGAGAGCCATTCCAGGATCTTCTGCTTCGGCATCGCGCCGACCTTCATCGACGCCATCTGGCCGCCGCGGAACAGCATCATCGTCGGGATGCCGCGAACGCCGTAGCGCGAGGGCGTGGTCGGGCTGTCCTCGATATTCACCTTGGCGACGGTCACGTGATCGGCCAGCTCCTCGGCGATCTGGTCGAGCGCGGGGGCGATCTGCTTGCAGGGACCGCACCACTCCGCCCAGAAGTCGACCAGAACGGGCTTTTCGGCTTGCAGCACGTCGCGTTCGAAGGACTCGTCGGTCACCTTCACGGTGCTCATGGCTTTATCTCCTGGTCGAAGGGATTCGCAGCGCCCTTCGCCTTCAGCCCAACGATGTAGGACCGTCGGCGTTCCCCATCAATGGGCCTCGGACAGCTCGACCAGCGTCCGGGTCATGATGTTTTCTGGAACCGGCATCAGACGGGGTCCGTCCGTCCAGACCAGGGCGGCGTCGATTCGCCGGCCGGGGAAGATCTCGGCGAGCACGGCGGCATAGACCGCCATCTGGATGCGATAGGCCGGATCGGCCGCCTCGAGGGTCGCCGGCGCGGGGCGGTTGGTCTTGTAGTCGACGACCAGGACGCGCTCGGGCGTGACCAGCAGGCGGTCGACCCGGCCGGACACCGCCAGCGCGGGAGGCAGGCGCGGGGACGAGCCGGCGATCCCGGCCTCGGCCCGGCTGCCGGGGCCGAAGACCTCGGCGAAGACCGGGTCCTCAAGCACGCCGAAGGCGGCGGCGATCATCTCCTGTCGCTGATGGTCGACGACGTCTGGCTCGCGTCCGAGCAGAGCGGCGGCGGCCTCCCGGCGCTCTGCCGGCGGGACGTCGGGCAGCAGCTGCAGCAGCCGGTGGATCAGGTCGCCCCGCCTGAACCGGCCCAATCCGCCAACACGCGCCAGCGGCGAGGGCGCGGGGATCGGCGCCTGCTCGGCCAGCTGCGAGGGTGACGCATAGCGTCGGGCCGCGGGCTCCGGCGGCGGCGGCGTCCCCAGCCAGGTCGGAGCCGCCGCGGCCGCGCGGCTCGGCTCGGCGCGAGCGGGCAGGGTCGCGGGATCAGGTCCGAACCGGCGGACCTCGGCTCCGCCGACGCCCGCGACAGTACGGACCCCCGGCTCGATGGTCGGATGGGCGAAGGCGTCGCGCATCGCCGCGTACCAGCCGCCGACCTTCTCGTCCGAGGTGCGGGCGTCGATCCGGCCGCACAGCACCAGCCGATCGCGCGCCCGGGTCAGGGCGACGTAGAGCAGCCGCCAGGCCTCGCCCTCCTCGCGGGTCCTGCGATGCTCGCGGGCGGCGGCGCTGGCGGCGCAGTCGTCGGCCGCCTTGGCGCACCAGAGAAAGCCGCCGCTTTCGGTCTCCAGCAGTGGTGAACCGCGCGCCGTCCGTGTCACCGTCGTCTCGGGCAGGAAGACGATCGGCGCCTCCAGTCCCTTGGCGCCGTGCGTGGTCATCACCCGCACTTCGCCGGCGGCCGCCTCCATCTCGCGCTTCACGGAGATGTTCAGGCCGACGAAGGCGGCGGCCAGGGTCTCCAGGTCGCGGATCCCCTGCGCCTCGGCGGCCAGGGCGCGGGCCAGGAACTCGTCCAGGACGTCGCCCGCCTCGCCGCCGAGGCGGGTCAGGAAACGGGCCCGCATCGAGCGGCCGGCATCGTCGGTCAAACCGATCATGCGGGCGTAGAAGTCGAACGGCGTGTGCCGGCGCGCCAGGGATCGTGCTGTTTCAAGCAGGGCCAGCGCCGCGGCCCAGGCAGGGCGCTCGGACGCTCGCCGATGCAGAACGGCCCACAGGGTCTCGGGCTTGCGTGTTCTGGCCAGGGCATAGACGTCTTCGTCGCCCAGTCCGCAGAAGGGAGACTTGAGCAGCGCCGCCAGGGTCAGGTCGTCGTCGGGAAACAGGACGAACCGCGCCAGCGCCAGCAGGTCGTCGAAGGCGATGTGGGCCGACAGGGTCAACCGGTCGGCGCCCGCCACCGGCACGCCGGCCCGTTTCAGGGCGCGGATGATCTCCTCGAACAGCACGCGGCGGCGGCGGACCAGGATCAGGACGTCGCCGTAGTCGGCCGGACGCCATTGCCGGGTCTCCTTGTCGAAGACGGCGTCGCCGCGCTTGACCAGCCCCTCGATCTCGGCGGCGATCTGGCGAGCCAGGCGGCGGTTGGCCGAGGTCTCGGCCTCCTCGTCCAGCGGCGCGTCCCAGGCGTCGCGATCCTCGCCCTTGTCCTCGCGCTCCAGCGGCCACAGGTCGACGCATCCAGGGTGGTCGGCCCGGAAGGCGCGGTGGCTGACCACATCCTCGCCGCTCGGCGGCGGCACGCCGGCCCGGGTGTCCGATGCGGTGAACAGGGCGTCGACGAAGGACAGCACCTGAGGCGTCGAGCGGTAGGAGACCAGCAGCGGCACGCCATCGGCCGGCTTTCCGACAGCGGTGATCTCGGCGATGTAGCGCTGGGTCTCGGTGAGCAGCCGCTCGGGATCGGCCCCCTGGAAGCTGTAGATCGACTGCTTCTCGTCGCCGACCACGAAGAGGGTCCGGTCGGTGGCGTCGACGCCGCGCAGGCCGGCGCCCGACCAGAATTCGCCGGTCAGCTGGCGCACGATCTCCCATTGCTCGGGAGCGGTGTCCTGGGCCTCGTCGACGAGAACGTGGTCGATGCCGTCGTCCAGCTTGTAGAGCACCCAGGCCGCGTCCGGCCGTTCAGCCACCAGGCCCTTGGTGCGCAGGATCAGGTCGGCGAAGTCCAGCGCGCCTCGGCCGGCCTTGGCTTGGTCGTAGGCGATGGCGTAGGCGCTGGCCAAGGCCAGGACCAGCGCCGAGGTTTCCGCGACCCGCGCCGCTCGCAGCCGTTCGCGGGCCTTGTCCAGCCGATCCTGCTCGGCGAGCAAGGCCATGCGCAGGTCTTCCCGGGATTTCAGGCCGGAGGTCTTGGCGACCCAGGTCGCGGGCGTCCCCTCGCCGCCGGCCGTGAAGAAGGCCGTCAGGGCCACGCCGAGATCGCCGCCGGCGGCGGCGCGCAGCAAGCCCGCGCACTTGATGTCGGTCTTGCCGCCCTGGGCCAGGACGTCCGCCGCCTCGCGGTACAGGCGGCCGTCGACGCCGGCGGCGATATCGGCAGACACGGCTTCGGCGTCCGTCGCCTCGTCGAAGCCGCAGACGGTCCAGACGTCGGCGGCGACCCCCTCGAAGCCGCCACACCGTTGCACATAACCGGCGATGGCGTCGCGGCGCTGTTCGAAGGCGTCGAACATCTGCTGGAAGCTGTCGAAATCGAGCGCCGTGGCGAGACGGGCGTAGGCCCGGGCCACGGGGCCGTCGCTCTGCAAGGCGTGGTGCGCGACGGCCGCGCGGGCCTCCGAGGCGATCAGGGCCGCCGCAGCGTCGTCCATCACCGTGAAGCCCGGCGACACGCGGGCCTCAAGGGGGAAGCGCCGCAGCAGCTTCTCGCAGAAGGCGTGGATGGTCTGGATCTTCAATCCGCCGGGCGTTTCGAGCGCCTTGGCGAACAGGGTCCGGGCCCGCGAGAGCGCCAGGGCGTCCATCTGTTCGGCCTCGCCGCCGTCGAGCTCCGCCAGGGCCTTCTTCAGTTCGGAGTCCTCGAGCACAGACCAGCCGCCGAGTTTCTCGAACAGGCGATGCTGCATCTCCGCCGCGGCGGCCTTGGTGTAGGTGACGCAGAGGATCGCCGCCGGCGGGACTTCGCGTAGCAGCAGGCGCGCGACCCGGTCGATCAGGGTCTTGGTCTTGCCGGATCCGGCGTTGGCCGTGACGAAGGCGTTGAGGGACGGATCGGCCGCCCGGCGCTGAAGGAGGTCGTGGCCGCTCATTCGCCGCCCTCCTCGCCGCCGGTGGACCATTCGAACACCCGCGCGAGATGGTCGTAGTCGCCGGCGTAGGTCTTCACGAACTGCGGCGCCGTGCGCGAGCGATAGCCGCGCGCTGGATCCTGGTAGAGGGCCAGCAGCTTCCGCACGCCCTCGTAGGCCAAGGCGGCGGCCTCCTCGCTCTCCGGCCCGGCCGCCTTGCGGACGATCTCCTCGCCCGGGGGTTGGCGGCCGGTGACGCGCAGATAGGCGAGGTCGCCGGCGTAGGCCTTCAGGCCCTCGAACCCGCCGGCCAGCAGGATGGCCATCGTGAGCGTCAGCTGCGGCGAGAAGCCGGTGTCGATCTGTTTGGCGCTGGGCGCGCCGCCGGTCTTGAAGTCCAGCACATGGCCCAGGCCCTCGGGCGTGATCTCGATCCGGTCGGCCTTGGCGGTCAGGGTGAAGGCGCGGCCCTGGACCGGGATCGTCAGCGTCCCGGAGCGTTCGACATGCACCTCGCGACCATCGGCGCGGCGGCGGCGTTCCAGGTCGGCGGCCCAGCGAGCGGCTTCCCGGGCGAGGGCGCGCTCCCGGGCCAGCATCGACTGGGGGAGGCCCTGGTCGACCAGGGCCTTGAGGTACAGGCGTTCGAACAGTTCGGCCGCGGCGGGCGGCTCGCCGTCGGTCCAGGCGGCGGCGAAGTCTTCGAACGCCTTGTGGATGGCGGTGCCGCGGGCCTTGGACTCGACGGGCTCGTCGGGGCGGTCGAGCGGAAACAGCTTGAGGATGTCGCGCGCCCAGACGCTGTAGGGGTCGCGGGTCAGGGCCTCGATGCGGGTGACGGCGAAGGTGTCCGGTCGCTCCTCGATCGGGGGAGCCGGAGCCGGGCGAGGCGTGGGCGCATAGTCGCCGGCCGCGTCCAGCGAGCGGGCCCAGTCCAGCAGTTCCGGACGTCCGGGCAGTTCGACGCCGGCGCCGCGCGCCAGGGTGCGCAGTCGCCAGAGCCAGCGCGACTCGACGGCCGGCTGACCCTCGCGCCTATGGCTGTGGACCAGCACCACTTCGGGCGCGCAGGCGGCCTGGGCGAAGTCGTGGGCCGTGAGGCCGAGCCGGCGTTCGGGCGACGGCAGATCCAGCCGCTTGCGCATCGGCCGCGACAGGAAGGGATCGATCGGCGCGCCGCGCGGCCAGACCCCGTCCTCCAGCCCCGCGAGGATCAGCCGATCGGCGCGCAGCAGCCGGGCTTCCAGCGCGCCCAGGATCCGCAGCCGGGGATGAGGCGTTCCGAGCGCCCGGACGGTCTCGCCGTCAAGCAGCCGTCCGACCAGGTCGGCGAAGGCCCGCGGGCCGCCGGGCGGCAGCCCCTCGCCGTCCGCGATCAGGCCGGCGAACAGGGCGGAGGAGGCCTCGCCCGCCGGACCGCTCCAGACGGCCTGGCCGCCGAGGGCTTCGAGGGTTTCGACCAGGGCGTAGGCGGCTTCGTGAGCGGGCGCCGCGCCGTCGACGAAGGGCGCGAGGGCCAGATCCAGAGCGGCGAACAATGTCTCCGCAGCCTCGATGAGGTCCGGGCGCGAGGCGAGGCGCGTCAGCAGGGCCTTGCGGTCGCCGCATCGCGGGCCGCGCAGCGCCAGTCGCTCGATCCCGGCGATGGCCTCGGGGGCGATCGCGTTGGCGGCGAGCGGGTGTTTCAGGATCGCCAGCAGCAGCACCGGCGACAACGGATCAACGGCCCAGTCCGCGACCAGCCGAGCCAGCACCGCGACGGGGAAGCCGGCCAGGGGGGCGCCGGCGGAGCTGTCGGCCAGGACGCCGAACCGGGCCAGACGGGCGCTGACCCGGCGGGCCAGGGCGAGGTCGGGGGTGATCAGGGCGGCGGTCTTGCCGGGCGTCTCCAGCGTTTCTCGGAGCAGCAAGGCGCAGACGTCGGCCGCTTCCTCCTCCTGACGGGCGCCGACGACGGAAAGCCCTGTCAGACCTTCGCGCAGGGGATCGACCCCCGCGGCCTCGCCCTCGCGCCGCAGACCATCGAGAACGGAGCGCCAGTCGGCGGTGGCCTCAGCCGGGCGAAGCGCCTCGTTGATCAGACGGCGGCGCCAACGGCCGCGCGAATCGGCGTCTGGGCGCCAGGCCCGAACGTCGGCTCGGGTCAGTCGGAACTGGTCGAGCAGTCGCTTCATGGCGCCCTGGGGGTGCTGATCCTCGACCTTGGCCCAGGCCGCGTCGGCCAAGCCCTCGTCCAGGCCGGGCAGAATCACCAGTCCCTTCGGCGCACGGGCGACAGCGTCGAGCAGGCGGGCCGTGGCCGGCGCCGTGCCGGTCGATCCGGCGGCGATCAGCGGATGCTCTGGAGGATGCGCGATCCACTGGTCCCGCAACGCGCCCAGCAACTTTACGCGACGATCGGCGACGTCGATCAGGCCCAACGCCTTGAGCCGCTTCGGCCACAGCTCCAGCGCGATGGCCAGCACCTCGGCGGAGCGGCGCCAGTGAGCGGCCATGTCGAGCGACACCAGCCCGTCCAGCTTGCGGGCCGCGTCCTCGACTTCCTCGATCTGGAGACCGTCGAGGAAGGCCGCGAGGGCGTCGGCCAGCTCCAGCGCCCCGGCGGCGTCGAGGTCGCGGCCGAAACCCCTGTGATCAGCGACCAGCCGGGCCAGCTCGTAGCGCCGTCGTTGCGGATCGATGGCGGGCGGGATGTCGAGCGACAGATTGCCAGGCTCGAAGGGCGGCTCGCCCTCTTCCAGGTCGCCGATGGCGCGGATCTGCGGCAGCAGCACGGCGCGGCCGTCGCCGGCGGCCACGAAGGCCTCGGCCAGCGAACGGGCGCCCCGACGGGTCGGGGTCAGCACCACCGCATCGGCCAGGCCTTCGGGCTCGGGCAGGGCCGCCAGAAGGCCGGCGGCCAGGTCGTCGAGGAAGGGGCGGTGCGCCGGGATCGAGAACCAGCGCGGCGCCGGATGCTCGAAGGGGTTGCTCATCCCTGGGCCAGCCTCGCCTCGGCCTCCTCGCGGGCGACCGGATCGCCGACGTGCATCCACAGCCCCGGCGGCGCGACGCCGCGGACGCGGCCGAGCTTGGTGAGGTCCTTCCAGAGCGGCAGCAGGCCGAAGGGGCCTTCAGGGCCATTCTCGACGACCGAGGGCTTGGCGATATGGACCCCGACGTAGACCAGCGGCGCGGTCTCGCCCTGATCCTTGAAGCGCACGCGGCCTTCGTCGTCGAAGAACAGGTCGCCGGTGGCGTGGAAGCCCATCGATTCGTTTGTCGAGGCGGTCAGCAGGCAGACGTCCATCGTCGCCGGATCCCAGGCCGCTGCGACCGCCTCCAGGGCCCGGTCGCCGTCCCCGATCCAGACCGAGTCGATGTTGGCCACCCAGAAGGCGTCCTTCGGCAGCAGCGGCAGGGCCAGCTTGATCCCTCCGCCGGTCTCCAGCGGCTGGGCGCGTTCGTCCGAGATGACGATGCGAGGCAGGACGCCGGTCGCGTCGCGCGCCCTCAGGTGCGCCTCAAGCTTGTCGGCGAAGGCGTGGACGTTGACCACGGCGGTCTCGACCCCGACCTGGGCCAGCCGGTCGAGCATGTGGTCGATCAGCGCCTTGCCACCGACCTCGACCAGCGCCTTGGGCCGATCGTCGGTCAGGGGGCGCATGCGGGTGCCGAGGCCGGCGGCCAGCACCATGGCGACCTTGGGCGCACCGCTCATGCCCGCGCCTCCGCGGGAACGTGGCGATCGAACCAGGCCTTCAGCCCCGCCATTCCCGGATCGTCCAGGTCGCGCTCGAGGGCGCGCCAGGTGCGGGGCATGTAGGCCTTGTACTGCGGCCGGCCCAGCAGCGCCTGGCGGGCGAAGACCCGGCCCAGGATCCGCGCCGCGTTGGACGCGGCCAGCGCGCGGTAGTCGGCCAGGAAGGACGCGCGCTCCAACTCGGGGCGCGCGGCGAGGTAGCGGTCGAGCATCGCCGCTTCCAGCTCGGGCGAGACGTCGCGACGGGCGTCCTGCAGCAGATGCAGCAGATCCCAGGCGGGGTGGGCGCAGAGGGCGTCCTGGAAGTCCAGCAGGCCGATCCGCGCCACGCCGGTCCGTTCCGGCAGCCAGAGCAGGTTCTGGGCGTGATAGTCGCGATGCGCGAAGACCTTGGCCCCGGCCTCGCCCCTCACCCAGACCGGCGCCCAAAGCGCGTCCCATTCGGCGACCGCGTCGGCGGAGAAGGCGGGGATGTTCGCGAACTGCGGCCAGAATTCGAGGAAGGTGTCGGTGGCGACCTTCAGGGCCAGGGTGTCGTAGGTCAGCAGCGGCCAGCACAGGTCGTCGACGGCCAGCACCTGCGGCGGCGGCTCGGCATGGAGCACGGCTTGCAGATCGACGGCGGTCTCATACAGCGGCCGTTCCGGCGTGCCCTCGGCGATCAGCGTGGCGAACAGGCCATCGCCCAGGTCCTCCAGCACCGCCAGGCCGTTCTCGACGTCATAGGCGTGGACTTGGGGCGCCGACAGGCCGCGGCCGCGGAGGTAGTCGGCTGTCGCCACGAAGGCGGCGACCGAGCCGGCGGCCAGCCGCGCGGCGGCGTTGTAGCCCAGGGACAGCCGCTCGGCGTCGGTCGCGCCGGGCGGGCAGACGCTGGTCTCCAGCGCCGGCGGCTGATCCATGAGGACCAGGCTGCCGCCCGTGGACGGATAGACCCGCTCGTACAGGCGCGTAGAGGCGTCGCCGCTCATCACGTCTCGACGGGCGTCGGCCAGTCCGTGCCGGGCCAGGAAGTCCGCCTTCAGCGCCTCGCGTTCAGAACTCAAGTTTGCGACCTTCCCATGCGCCGTGAGCCGTCAGCCGCGCGCGGCGACCCTCCCCCGTCTCGTCGAAGCCGATGTCGATGTCCAGCCGGTCCGCCGGAAGGTCCCCCTCCAGCCGCTGCGGCCATTCGATGATCGCCGCGCCGTCGACTAGCGCGTCCTCGAGACCGATCTCATAGGCTTCGTCAGGATCGGACAGCCGGTAGAGGTCGAAATGCGCCAGCGGAAAGTCCGCCGCCTCGTAGAACTGCACCAGCGTGAAGGTCGGGCTCGGCACGTCTTCATCCGGGGTCGTCAGGGACCGGACCAGCGCCCGGGCCAGGGTCGACTTGCCGGCGCCCAGCGGTCCGGTCAGGCAGACGGCCTCGCCGGCGCGCAGCGCGGCGCCCACGGCGGCGCCCAGGCGCGCGGTCGCGGCATCGTCCGGCAGGGCGGTCTCGGCGGGCGGCGTCATTTGAAGGGCGTGTCGGGCGAAGCGGGCAGCACGCGCTCGACATAGGCCTTGATAGCGGCGCTGGCGACGGCCGCGTCAGGATCGAGGCGATCGGCCGCGATCGGTTGGCCGACGATCAGCCGGAACCTCCGCCCGCGCTTGTTGAGCAGTTCGTGGAAGAGGGTGATGTCGCGCAGTTCCTGCGAGAAGCGGTCGAACAGGTGGAACAGCGTCGCCCAGGGGCCTTCCAGGTGAAGCGGCACGATCGGGGCGGCGTATTTGGCGGCGACCGAAATGGCCGTCGGCATCCAGGGCGGATCCGTCAGAACCCCATCCTCGCCGCGGCGGGCCAGGCGACCGGCCGGAAAGACCGCCAGGGCTCGCTCAGCCTCCATGGCCTGGCGGGTCATGGCCAGGGTCAGGCGGGTCCGTTCGCGGGTGCGCTTGGCCTCGACCCACTCGACCGGGATCAGCACCTCGTCGAATCGGGCCGCCACCCGGTGGGCGTCGGAGTTGGCGTAGAACAGGATGTCGGGCCGAACGCCTTTGAGGGCGTCGAAAACCGCGACCCCGTCGGCGATGCCGGTCGGATGGTTGCAGACGAGGATGCAGCGCCCTTCGCGCGGCAGGCGCTCCAGTCCCGAGACCTCGACATGAAGCGCCAGCAGGTCGGAGACGAAGTCCAGCGCCGCCTTGCCGTCCATCGGGCCGATGGCGTCGGCCATGGCCCGGGCCTTGCGGTAGTCGAGCATCCGATAGAGCAGCGGGCGGACCAACGGCCAGGCCGGCGAGCGGGACAGGCGCGGGGCGCGCTCCTCGATCAGCACGTCGACGATGTGGGATCGACGCATCTGCGCGGCTTCTGGATTGTTGACTATCGCGGCGTCGACCATGTCATGGAGTCTAGAGGCGAGGTCGCGCGGCGCAAAGCGCCTAGGCGGCGCTTCGATGAAGGCATAAAACGCCCCATTCATTTTGCGTCCGGGAGAACGCTATGCGGGAAATCCGCCACTTTGTGAACGGTTCGGCCTTCGAAGGGGCTTCCGGGCGGTTCGGTGATGTCTTCAACCCCAACACCGGCGAGGTCCAGGCCCGCGTCCAGCTGGCCACGGAGGGCGAACTGGACATGGCGGTCCAGGCGGCGGCGGCGGCCCTGCCGGCCTGGGCGGCGACCAATCCGCAGCGCCGCGCCCGGGTGATGTTCGAGTTCAAGCGGCTGGTCGAGGCGCATATGAACGAGCTCGCCGAGACCCTGTCCAGCGAGCACGGCAAGGTCATCGCCGACTCCAAGGGCGACATCCAGCGCGGCCTGGAGGTCATCGAGTTCGCGTGCGGCATCCCCCATGTGCTGAAGGGCGAGTACACCGAGGGCGCCGGTCCGGGCATCGACGTCTACTCGATGCGCCAGCCGCTGGGCGTGGTCGCCGGCATCACCCCGTTCAACTTCCCCGCCATGATCCCGATGTGGATGTTCGGCGTGGCCATCGCGGTGGGCAACACCTTCATTCTGAAGCCGTCGGAGAAGGATCCGACCGTGCCGGTGCGCCTGGCCGAACTGTTCATGGAGGCCGGCGCCAATCTCGGCATCGACCTGAAGGGCGTGCTGAACGTCGTGCATGGCGACAAGACCGCCGTCGACGCCATCCTGCAGCATCCGGAGATCAAGGCGGTCAGCTTCGTCGGCAGCTCCGACATCGCCCACTACGTCTATTCGCAGGGCACGCTGCACAACAAGCGCGTCCAAGCCATGGGCGGCGCCAAGAACCACGGTGTCGTCCTGCCCGACGCCGACCTCGACCAGGTGGTGAAGGACCTGTCCGGCGCCGCCTTCGGTTCGGCCGGCGAGCGCTGCATGGCCCTGCCGGTGGTCGTGCCGGTCGGCAAGAAGGTCGCCGACGAACTGCGTGACCGCATGGTCGCCGAGATCGAGACCCTCAAGGTCGGCGTCAGCACCGATCCGGAGGCCCAGTACGGCCCGGTCGTTTCGGCCGCCCACCGCGCCAAGATCGCCGACTACATCCAGATCGGTCGGGACGAGGGCGCCGAGCTGGTGGTCGACGGCCGGGACTTCCGGCTGCAGGGCTATGAGAAGGGGTTCTTCATCGGCCCGAGCTTCTTCGACGGCGTGAAGCCGGGGATGAAGACCTACCACGAGGAGATCTTCGGCCCGGTGCTGCAGATGGTCCGCGCCGAGTCCTTCGAGGAGGCGGTCGAGCTGCCGAGCAAGCACCAGTACGGCAACGGCGTCGCCATCTTCACCCGCAACGGCCGAGCCGCCCGGGAGTTCGCCCAGCGGGTCAACGTCGGCATGGTCGGCATCAACGTGCCGATCCCGGTGCCGGTCGCCTACCACACGTTCGGCGGCTGGAAGCGCTCGGCCTTCGGCGACACCAACCAGCACGGCATGGAAGGCCTGAAGTTCTGGACCAAGGTGAAGACCGTCACCGCCCGCTGGCCGGAAGGCGAAGTCGGGGATTCGAGCTTCGTCATCCCGACGATGAAGTAGGAGGACGATCCTCCCCGCTTGCGGGGAGGATTATCGATGGACGATCAGCGCCCGCGTCACGCCGTCGAGGACGAACCGTCCCTTCGGCGTGGCGCGGAGACGGGCGGGATCGTCGACCAGAAGACCCTGTCCGACCAAGTCCCGGACCATGTCGCTCGTCGGCGCCAGGTTCAGCGCCCTCAGCTCCGGCCAGGGGACGCCTTCATAGGTGCGCAGGCCCATCAGGATGCGCTCTTCCGCCGCCTCGGCCGGCGTCAGCGATTCGGCTTCGAAGCCGGCGCCGGCTTCGGCGACCCTTCGGATGTAGGCCGCCACGTGCGCCTCCGCGGTCGTCGCGGTTCGCACGCCATCGAGCGACAGCCGCCCGTGGGCTCCCGGCCCGGCGCCCACGTAGTCCTGCCCGCGCCAGTAGACGAGGTTGTGCCGGGACCGCGCGGCTTCGCCCTTGGCGTGGTTCGAGACCTCGTAGGCTTCGAAGCCCGCGCGTTCCAGCGTCGTCTGGGTCGTGTCGTAGAGCGCTTCGCCCACGCCGTCGTCGGGCGGAGTGAAGGTCCCGCGGCGAACCGCGCGGTCAAAGGCCGTGCCGGCCTCGATGGTCAGCTGGTAGGGCGAGACATGCTCGGCGCCCAGATCGATGGCCTGGCGCAGCTGGTCGCGCCAGGCCCGCGGCGTCTGGTCGGGCAGGGCGTAGATCAGGTCGACCGACAGGCGGGGAAAGGTCGCCGCCGCGGTTTCGGCGGCCCGGCGCGCCTGGTCGGCGTCGTGGTTGCGGCCAAGGAAGCTCAGCGCCGCATCGTCGAACGACTGCAGGCCCAGAGACAGCCTGTTCACGCCCGCGTCCCGGAAGCCGGCGAAGCGACCTGCTTCGGCGTCGGTCGGGTTGGCTTCGAGAGAGATCTCGAGGTCCGCCTCGGGCGTCCAGAGGCGGCGCGCCGTCTCGACGATCCGGGCCGTCCAGTCCGGGTTCATCAGCGAGGGCGTGCCCCCGCCGAGGAAGATCGATACGAGCCGCCGGTCGCCGGTCAGGGCGCGCTGCGCCTCCAGGTCGGCGACGATGGCGTCGGCCAGCGCCTTCTGCTCGGTCTGCCCGCGGTCGCGCACCACATTGAAGTCGCAGTAGGGGCAGATCCGGGCGCAGTAGGGCCAGTGGACATAGATCCCCAGCGGCGCCGGGGCGTCAGTCAAACAAGGCGGCCTTCAGCTTGGCGAACGCCAGGGCGCGGTGGCTGATGGCGTCCTTCTGGGCGGGGTCCATCTCGCCGAACGTCTTGTCATGGCCTTCGGGAACGAAGATCGGATCGTAGCCGAAGCCGCGCGTTCCCCGGCCCGGGAAGACCAGCGTTCCGTGGACGACGCCTTCCACCACGACCGACGGACCGCCCGGCCAGGCGACCGCCAGGGCGCTGGTGAACCAGGCGCTGCGATCGTCCGAACCGGTCTCCAGGATTCGCTCCTCGACCTTGGCCATGGCCTCGGCGAAGTCCTTCGAGGGGCCGGCCCAGCGGGCCGAGAAGATGCCGGGCGCGCCGTCCAGGGCGGCGACCGACAGGCCCGAATCGTCGGCGATGGCGATCTTGCCGGAACGCTCGGCGGCGTGGCGCGCCTTCAGCAGGGCGTTGCCGACGAAGGTGCTCTCGGTCTCGTCCGGTTCGGGCAGGCCGAGCGCGCCGGCGGACAGGATATCGAACCGCCCGTCGAGCAGGGCGACCAGCTCCTTGGCCTTGCCGGGATTGTGGGTGGCGGCGACCAGCGTGGTTCCGGACGGGAGCAACAGGGGCATGGCGGTTCCTTTCCCGAGCTTCCTCGCCCCGAACGCCCGCCGACGCAAGGCGCTCGGAAATCTATGCTGCAGCGCATTACGGTCGCGTAATCATGTTACGCAAGTTTAATATCGTTTTTCGATAAATCCTTTGATCGAAGAACGACGATTGTCTACAAGATTACTCAAGGACGGAGGGCGAACGAAGTCCTGGGGGTGGCGAGGGCCACTTTCGATTTTGCACTGCAACATGGAGACGAAGATGTCTGCTCAACAAATGACGAACTGGGTCGACCGCATCGCGATGACGGTCGTGAACGCCGCCCTTCTGGCCGCTCTGCCGATCTCGGCGGTGCTGTTCGTCTCGCACTCGATCTGACCGGGCTCTCTTTCATGAGGGCCCCGGTCAGGGCATTCTCGCCGCCCGCCTGAGGGCCGGCTTCCCCAGAGGGAGAGCGACGTCTCTCCTTCCGGAGAAGCCGGCCCCGGCCCGGCGATGAAGGACAACCGCGGGCGGCGCAGGCATGCGCCGTCCGCGGCCGTCTCCGTCGTCTGGCGGCGGACAACGGCAACTGGGGTGGAGTGAGCGCCATGCGGGCCATGGGGCCGGGCTCGGTTTCGAGCTTCCTGAAGACGGCGCTCGACGTCGTCTACTTTGCGCTCTACGCGCTGCTGGCGGTCGGCGGGCTGGTGCTGCTGGCCAGCCTGCTGCTCAGCTTCCGTCCCGACATCATCGCCCAGAGCGCCCAGTTCCGCATCCTGCGCGAGGCGGGCCTGGATTTGGGCGACGTCGTCTTCGTTCTGGCGGGCGGTCTGCTCTACGTCGGCGGTCTGGTGGCGATCGTGACGTGTCTACGGAAGGTGTTCGCGACGCTGACCGCCGGCGATCCCTTTCACCCGGACAATGTCAGCCGTCTGCGGCTGATCGGCTTCCTGCTGGCGGGCATGGAACTGGGCCGAATGCTGTTCCGGGTCATCTTCAAGATGATCGCCCCCAACGCCACCGACAACATCGCCGGGCTCAACCCGACCACCTGGTTCGCCGTGCTGGCCGTGTTCGTGCTGGCCGAGGTCTTCCGCGAGGGCGCCCGCCTCCGCCGCGAAGCCGAACTGACGATTTAGGACTCGCGTATGGCCATCAAAGTCACCCTGGATCGCATCCTGGCCGAGCGGCGCATGTCGCTGACCGAACTGGCCGACCGTGTGGGCGTCACCATCGCCAATCTGTCGATCTTGAAGACCGGCAAGGCGCGCGCGATCCGCTTCTCGACTCTCGACGCCCTGTGTCGCGAGCTGCAATGCCAGCCGGGCGACATCGTCCTGTTTGAACCCGGCGGGGGCGGCGGGCCCGCCGACGATGACGACGACGACGGCTATGGCGGGGCCTGAGGGCCGAGTTCCGCCGCCAGCCAGTCGATGAAATGCCGGGCCGACCCAGACAGGGGTTTCCGGCCGTTGGGAATCGCGGCGAAGCCCTCGGGGAAGGCCGCGAAACCGGTCAGGGCGACAAGGCGGCCGTCCGCCAACTCCTTCGCTGCGAGCCGCTGCTCGACCATCGCCACGCCAAGTCCCGCGATCGCCGCCTCGATGCAGAGGTTGGTGTGCGGGAAGGAAAGGGTGCGCGGGCTCTCGACCGTTATGCCGGTCGCCTCTCGCCACAGGTCCCAGGCGCGATGGGTATGGTCGTGGACGATGCGGCATGGGGCCGACAGTCGACCATCCGCAACCGTCGCGAGGCAGCCGGGCGCGGCCACCGGGGCGAATGCGGCGTCGCCCAGCCGAATGGCGCGGGCGCGATCTTCCGGCGGATAGTTTCCGCGATCCCAGAGGATCACCAGGTCCGCGTCTCGCTCCTCGCGCATCTCCCGCGCCGAGGTCATCGACAGCCTCAGGCGAAGGTCGGGCCGTTGCTGTGAGAAGCCGGCCAGGCGCGGCGCCAGCCAGCGCGTGGCGAAGGTGGCGCTGCAGGCGACGTGAAGCTCGGGCGCGCGGACATCGCGCAGGGTTTCGGCGTAGCCGCGCGTGATCACCGCCAGCCCTTCGGCGATGGCGGCGGCGAGGGCCTGCCCGGCCGTGTTGGCCTTGAGGCCGGTTCCCGCGCGTTCCAGCAACGGCAGGCCCGCGTGGTCATGGAGGGTCCGCAGTTGCTTGCTGACCGCGCCGTGAGTGCGGCCGAGTTCGCGGGCGGCGGCGCTTACCGAGCCCAGCCGGACCACCGCCTCGAAGGCGCGGAGGGCGGACAGGGGCGGCAGATGGTCGGTCATGGTCTGTGATTGTGTGAGATTTCCTCACGCAATGCACGACCCGAACTCGATTTTGCGCCTGAACCCGATCCCTTACCCGGGAGGCTTCAAAGCAAAGAGGAAGGGCCTGAACACTCATGACCGGTGATGTCGACTACGATCAAACGGGAACAGGGTACGGTCGCCAGCGACGCGCCGACCCGCGGATTGCGGCCCGGATTCATGCAGCGCTCGGCGATGCCCGGACGGTGCTGAACGTGGGCGCCGGAGCCGGGTCGTACGAACCGGCGGATCGCTATGTCCTCGCCATCGAGCCTTCGGCGGTGATGCGGGCGCAGCGGCCCGAGGGCGGCGGCGTGGCGGTGCGGGCTTTCGCGGAGGCGCTCCCGTTCGATGACGGCGCCTTCGACGCCGCGATGGCGGTCGCCACCGTTCATCAGTGGGCGGATCTGGCCAAGGGGCTGGCCGAACTGCGCCGGGCTGCGCGCGGGCCGGTCGCGGTGCTGCTGTTCGACGGTCCGGCGCTCGACCGTTTCTGGTTGAAGGCCTACGCGCCGGAGCTGATCGCGGCCGAGCAGCGCCGCTATCCGGCGCTCGACGCCGTCGCCGCTGGGCTGGGCGGCCGGGTCGAGGTGCAGGATGTCCCGATCCCGATCGACTGCACGGACGGTTTCACCGAGGCCTTCTATGCCCGGCCCGAGCGCCTGCTGGAGGCCGACGTGCGCCGCGCCCAGTCGTCCTGGGGGTTCGTGCCCGACGGCGCCGAGGCGCGCTTTGTCCGCACGCTGTCCGACGACCTGGCTTCCGGACGCTGGGACGAGCGTTACGGCGACTGGCGCGAGCGGCCGACCTACGAGGGCTCGCTGCGCCTGATCGTCAGCCGGCCGGGCTAGCGTTCGATCGCGGCCCGCTGCAGGGCGAACAACTCGTTGATGCCCTTCTCGGCCAGGCCGTAGAGCGCCTCGAACTCGGCGCGGGTGAAGCCGCGCTTCTCGCCGGTGGCCTGGATCTCGACGATGTCGCCGTTTCCGGTCAGCACGAAGTTCGAGTCCGCCTCGGCCGACGAGTCCTCCTCGTAGTCGAGGTCGAGCACCGGCAGGTCGTTGAACACGCCGCAGGACACCGCCGCCACCTGATCCAGGATCGGGTCGGTCTTGATGACGCCCTCGTCGAGCAGATAGCGGGTGGCCAGCCGCAGGGCGACCCAGGCGCCGGTGATCGAGGCGGTGCGCGTGCCGCCGTCGGCCTGGACCACGTCGCAGTCGATCTGGATCTGGCGCTCGCCCAGGGCCTTCATGTCGACCACCGCGCGCAGGCTGCGGCCGATCAGGCGCTGGATTTCCTGGGTGCGGCCGGACTGCTTGCCCTGAGCGGCCTCGCGGCGGCCGCGGGTGTGGGTGGCGCGGGGCAGCATGCCGTACTCGGCGGTGACCCAGCCGGCGCCCTTGCCGCGCATCCAGCCGGGCACGCCTTCGTCGACGCTGGCGGTGACCAGGACCTTGGTATGGCCGAAGGTCACCAGGCAGGAGCCCTCCGCGTAGCGGTTCACGCCGGTCTCCAGGGTGACGGCGCGGAGCTGGTCGGGGGCGCGTTCGGACGGTCGCATCGGCATTTCCTTCGGCTGGGCGCGACTTGCGCCCGGGCAGGCGCCGCTTATCCTATCCGCCGAAGGGTCGTCCACCGATCCGACAGCGAGATCATGAACCCCATCCTGACCGGCGGCCCCTCCCGGCCCCCTTCCTTGACCGATCTGGACGAACGCGCCCGCGACATCTTCCGGCGTGTGGTCGAGACCTATCTGGAGACCGGCGAGCCGGTCGGATCGCGCACCCTGTCGCGCGGCGGGGTGCATCTGTCGCCAGCTTCGATCCGGAACACCCTGCAGGATCTGGCGCATCTGGGCCTGCTCGACTCGCCGCACGCCAGTGCGGGCCGGATGCCGACCCACGCCGGCCTGCGCCTGTTCGTCGACGGGCTGCTCGAAGTCGGCGATGTCGGAGAGGCCGAGAAGCGCGAGATCGACGCCCGGCTCGCCGCCGGCGGCCGCACCTTCGAGGAGGCGCTCAACGCGGCCAGCGGGATCCTGTCGGGTCTGGCGGGCGGGGCCGGAATCGTCGTCAGCCCGGTCCGGGAAGCCGGCGTGAAGCACGTCGAGTTCGTGGCGCTGGGCGGCGACCAGGCCCTTGCGGTGATGGTGTTCGAGGACGGCCAGGTCGAGAACCGCCTGATGCGGCTGACGCCTGGTCTGACGCCCTCGGCCTTGCAGGAGGCCTCGAACTTCCTGGGCGCGCGCCTGAAGGGGCGGACCCTGACCGACACGCGTAGCGAGATGCGCGCCGAACTGGACCGGGCTCGGCGCGAACTGGACGAGACCGCCGCGCGTTTGGTCGAGGACGGCCTGGCGGCCTGGAGCGGCGGCGAGGGCTCGGAACGGGCCCTGATCGTGCGCGGTCGCGCCAACCTGCTGGGCGATCCGAATGCGCTGGAGGATCTGGAGCGGGTGCGCCGCCTGTTCGACGACCTGGAGCAGAAGGAGCAGTTGATCGGCCTGCTGGACGACGTCCGCGACGCCCAGGGCGTGCGGATTTTCATCGGCGCCGAAACGCGGCTTTTCTCTCTTTCAGGTTCCGCCCTGATTGCGGCGCCCTATATGACGGGCCGACAAAGAGTGCTCGGTGCGATCGGCGTGATCGGGCCGACCCGATTGAACTACGCCCGGGTGATCCCGCTGGTGGACTACACCGCCAGGGTCCTCGGGCGAATGCTGGACGGATGAAAGTGATATGACCGACGACGATACGCCGGCCAACGGCCACGACGCCGAGTACGAGGCCCCCGAATCGGAAACCGTGGAAGACGTTGAAGCGCTGCAGGCTGAGAACGCGGCGCTGAAGGACCAGATCCTTCGCATGGCCGCCGAGATGGACAACACCCGTCGTCGCGCCGAGCGCGAGGCCAACGACGCGCGCGCCTACGCGATCCAGAAGTTCGCCAAGGATCTGTTCCCGGCCTCGGACTATCTGGCCAGCGCCACGGCCCACGCGCCGCGCGATTCCGGCGACGCGGCGGTGAAGAACTTCGTCGTCGGCGTCGAGATGACCCAGAAGGAGCTGCTGGCGGCGTTTGACCGCAACGGGCTCAAGAAGGTCGACCCCAAGGCCGGCGACAAGTTCGATCCGCATGTCCACCAGGCCATGGCGGAAGAGCCGAACGCCGAGGTCGCGCCGGGCACGATCGTTCGCACGATGCAGGCCGGCTTCACGCTGCTGGGCCGCACCCTGCGTCCGGCGGTGGTCGTGGTCGCAGCCAAGGCCGCCGCGGCGCCGGCCGGCGACAACCCCTATGCGGCGGAAGGCGAGACCAGCGGCGGGGCGGTGGACACGAAGGCCTGATTTCGTCCTCCTGGTCACCCCGGCCGAAGCGCAGCGAAGAGCCGGGACCCAGCCTGCGGCGTTCACCCTGGGTCCCGGATCGCCTACGGCGTCCGGGATGACTATGGTGACTATGCCGCCGCTGCTTCGGCCCGCTCCGCTTTCCGTTTGTCGGCCCGCGTCCACAGCCGTTCGTGAATGTTGAAGGCGACCGTCTGGACCATCGGCTCGATGATGCCGACCGCCAAGGCGATGCGCCAGTCGCGGGTCAGGACGTAGGCGACGGCGACGGCCACCGTCAGGTGCATCGCGGCGTAGGTCGCGGTCTTGAGGGCGAGGCGCATCGTCGCGACTCCTGTTGAGAATTGTTCTCAACAAATAAGAGCTCGGGATGCGGCTTCAAGGGGCCCGCAACCCCTTTCGTCAGCCGCCTTTTCCGCTAATGTCCATAGTCCCCATTACTGGCGAGCGGCTCGGGGGCCGCGTGATTCGCCTCTGACTTCCGGACTTCGGACGAGACATGAAGCTTACGATCGAGCGGACGGCGCTGCTGAAGGCCCTGGGCCATGTGCAGAGCGTCGTCGAGCGCCGCAACACCATCCCGATCCTCTCCAACGTCCTGCTGACGGCGGAGCGGGAGCAGGTGGGCTTCTCGGCCACCGACCTGGACATGGAGATCATCGACCAGGGCGCCGCCCAGGTGGATGTGCCCGGCCAGATCACCGCCCCGGCCCACACGCTCTACGAGATCGTCCGCAAGCTGCCCGACGGCGCCGACGTGTCGCTGTCCTTCACAGGCGATGACCCGCGACTGCAGGTCCAGGCCGGCCGCTCGAAGTTCAACCTGCCGGTCCTGCCGGCCGGCGATTTCCCGGTGATGAGCAGCGACGGCCTGTCCGCGCCGATCCCGGTCGACGCCAACGACCTGGCCCGGCTGATCGACAAGACCCGCTTCGCCATCTCCACCGAGGAGACGCGCTACTACCTGAACGGCCTGTACGTGCACACGGTGGTCGACAACGGTCAGCCGATGCTGCGCGCCGTGGCCACCGACGGCCACCGCCTGGCCCTGGCCGAGATGCCGGCTCCCGAGGGCGCCGCCGGCCAGCCCGGCGTGATCGTGCCGCGCAAGACCATCAACGAGGCCCGCCGTCTGCTCGAGGACGCCGGCGAGATGGTCGACTTCCAGGTCAGCCCGCAGAAGGTCCGCTTCGAGTTCGGCCAGGCCGCCGCCCTGACCTCCAAGGTCATCGACGGCTCGTTCCCGGACTACATGCGGGTCATCCCGCGCGACAACGCCAAGGTCATGCTGGTCGACAACAGCCTGTTCGCCCAGGCCGTCGACCGCGTCGCCACCATCTCGGCCGAGAAGAGCCGGTCGGTGAAGATGGCCGTCGAGCCGGGCAAGATGATCCTGACCGTGCGCAACATGGAAGCCGGCCAGGCCGTCGAAGAGCTCGAGATCGACTACGACGGCGACAGCTTCGAGATCGGCTTCAACGCCCGCTACCTGCTGGACGTGACCGGCCAGATCGGCGGCGAGATCGCCGAGTTCCGCTTCGCCGACCCGGCCTCGCCCACGCTGGTGCTGGACCCGACCGACGCGGGCGTGAAGTACGTGCTGATGCCGCTGCGGGTGTAGCCGCGGCGGGGCTGGAGCGGGCTTCAGGCGCCCGTGCTTGTCCGCGCGTGGATTTCAGCCAACAGGACCTCGGCGACGTGGATCGGGTCACGGTTGCCGATGGGCGCGCTCTTGGAGCCCTGGTCGCAGGTCACATGCACCTGTCCGTCCTTCACCCGAAAGTGGCCCCAGAGCACCGCGTCGCCGACCTGGACGCTGAAGCCCTGGCCGTCTGCGGAACGCTGTCGGCGCACCACCATGACCACCGCGGCGGCCGCAAGCGCCACGCCGATCGCCGCCAGATCCTCAAGCTTCATCCGCCGCCCCCGAGCTTCCGGTCGCTTCGCGCCGCCGGTCCCGGGCTTATAGATGCACGGGCGGCCGACGCCCATCCGCGTTCCTAGCGGGCCGCCGCGCCCGGCTCACCCTTTCGCCGCGGCCTCCAGGGGTGCGATGTCGAGCTTGACCATCTTGAGCATCTGCTCGGTCACGCGCTTGACCTTGGCCTTGTCGGGATCGTCCAGCAGCTGGCGCAGGCGCAGCGGCGCGATCTGCCAGCAGAGACCCCAGCGGTCCCTCAGCCAGCCGCACTGTTCGATGCTGCCACCGTCGCTCAGGGCGTCCCACAGGCGGTCGATCTCGGCCTGGGTCTCGACTTCGACCATGATCGAGAAGCTGTGGTTGAACGGGTCCAGCGGACCGGCCTCGATGGCCATGTAGGCCTGGTCGCCGAGGGTGAACTCGGTAATCGTCACGCTGCCCGCCGGGCCGGAGGGATTGTCGGCCTCGACGGCGGTGGTGTTCACGATCTTCGAGCCCGGAATCAGCGAGACGTAGAGGCGGATCGCCGCCGCCATGTCCTTCTCGAACCACAGATGCTGGGTGACCTTCATCGCGTCGTCCTCCTGTTCGCACGGGGTCCGAGCGGCTGGGCCGGCGGACCGTTCCGTCCCGAGGACGCGCGAAGCGGCGGCGAACCGACATCGGCTCCGAAAAATGCCGAACAGGCGTTAGACTGCCGCCATGTCCCTTCGTCCCCCGCAGTCGTTCACGGGCGGCTTCCGGTTCGAGACCGGCGACGGCGCCCTGCAGGTCGAGCTGGCCGCCGAACAGGCCGCGTCGCTGGGGCGGGCCGGTCGACGGGTGGAGGCGACCCTCGCGGCGCTACGTGAGGCCGCCGAGGGGGATCGCCCCGCCGCGCTGAAGGCGGCGGCCGACGCGGTCTGGGGCCTGTTCATCCAGCGCGAGCTGCTGGGCCAGCGGAACCAGAAGCCCGTCATCGAGCACTACGGTATTCCGGCGGAGGTGCTTGTGCGGTTGGGCGCGCGTTAAAAACCAATCCTCCTGATGGCGGGAGGAAGAGAGCCGTTCCCTACGGCGCCGTCGGCTTGGTGACCCGCTTCGGCTCGCCGGCCTTGACCACGCCGTCGCCGTCGCCGTCCTGCTCGGCGAAGGCGCGCTTGCCGGAGGCGGCGAACTCGGCGGCGGTCAGGTCGCCGTTCTTGTCGCCGTCGAGCACGTCGTAGCGGACCTTGGCTTGCTTCAGCTGGCCCTCGCGCGTGGCGGCCTTCTCCTCGGCCGACGCCGTGGAGGCGGCCAGCTTGGCGTCGAGCCGAGTCGCGTACTCGCCGATGTACTCGGCTTCCGAGACCCGGCCGTCGCCATCGAGATCCATGGCCTTCAGGCGCGCCGTGCGGACGGCTTCGAACTCGGCGCTCGTGACGGTCCCGTCCTTGTTGGAGTCGTAGTCGCGGATGAAGTCGCTCTGACCGTGCGGGGCCGCCTGGACGGCGCCGGCCAGCGCCAGGGCGGAAACGGCGGCGAGGCCGACGATCTGCAGGTGTTGTTTGATCATGGCCCAGGCTCCTTCTCACATCAGGCGCCTGTTGTGATGCGAACGGGTCGCATTTGCAATGCGGTTTCACAGCTGTCCGCCATCCTCGGGATCACAGAAGAGGGTGGGAGCAACTCGCCGCAGCCGCTAGACACATCCCGTGCGCTCCGCCCTCGTCACCCTGGCCCTGACCGACTTCCGCTCCTACGAGCGGGCGGAGTTGCGCGCCGAGGGGCGAACCGTCTGCCTGTGGGGGCCGAACGGGGCGGGGAAGACCAATCTGCTGGAGGCGATCAGCCTGCTGTCGCCGGGGCGCGGTCTGCGCGGCTCCAGCCTGGCCGAGGTCGGCCGCCGCCTGCCGGGCGAAGCGACAGGGCGGGCTTGGGCGGTGTCGGCGCTGATCCAGGACGATGAGGACGAGGTCCGGCTCGGCGCCGGAACGGAGGCGCCCGGCGCCGCCCGGCGGCTGGTGCGGATCGAGGGCGAGACCGTGCCCCCCGGCCGAATGGCCGACCATGTCCGGCCAATCTGGTTGACGCCCCAGCAGGACCGCCTGTTCCTTGAGGCCGCCGGCGACCGGCGCAAGTTCTTCGACCGTCTGGTGTTCGCCGCCGAGCCGCGCCATGCGGCTGTCGCCAACGCCTACGACAAGGCCATGCGCGAACGGATGCGGCTGCTGACCGACGAGACCGGCGGCGAGCCTGACCCGGTCTGGCTGTCGGCGCTGGAGGCGCGCCTGGCCGAGTCGGGCGCCCTGCTGGCGGAGGCGCGGGCGCGAACCCTGTCGGCCCTCCAGACCGAGATCGACGGCCGAGGCGATCGGCCCTTTCCGCAGGCGCGCCTCGGCCTGACCGGCGAGTGGGAAAAGCTGGCCGGCGAAGGCGTGGAGTTCTCCGAGATCGAGGCCAGGCTGGCCGCCGCCCTGGCCGCGGCGCGGCCTCGCGATTCGTCCGCCGGGCGGGCTCTGACGGGGCCGCACCGAGGCGATCTGGCGGTGGTGCACGCGGAAAAGGATCGTCCGGCCGCCGAATGCTCCACCGGAGAGCAAAAAGCCTTGATTCTGAACCTGGTTTTGGCCCAGGCGGCGCGACTTTCCCGTGCAGAATCAGCGCCAAGTCCTATATTATTGCTCGACGAAGTCGCCGCGCATCTGGACCCGCTCCGGCGGGCCGCGCTGGCCGATGAAATCGCGGCGCTGGGCCTTCAGGCGTTCCTGACCGGAACCGACCAGGCGCTGTTCGACCCTTTCAAGGGTCGGGCCCTCGGCGTCCGCGTGGAGCCGACCGGCCTGACCGTTCTGGACGAGTGAATGACCGACGAAACCGAGACGCCGAACGGCAACGCCGAATACGGCGCGGATTCCATCAAGGTCCTGAAGGGCCTGGACGCGGTGCGCAAGCGCCCGGGCATGTACATCGGCGACACCGATGACGGCAGCGGCCTGCATCACATGGTCTACGAGGTGGTCGACAACGCCATCGACGAGGCCCTGGCCGGCCATGCGACCAAGGTCCAGGTCATCCTGAACGCCGACGGCAGCTGCACGGTCACCGACGACGGCCGCGGCATCCCGGTGGGCATCCACGAGAGCGAGGGCGTCAGCGCGGCCGAGGTCATCATGACCCAGCTGCACGCCGGCGGTAAGTTCGACCAGAACAGCTACAAGGTCTCCGGCGGCCTGCACGGCGTCGGCGTCTCGGTCGTGAACGCCCTGTCGGACTGGCTGCAGCTGAAGATCTATCGCGACGGCAAGCAGCACGAGATGCGCTTCGAGCGCGGCGACGCCGTCGTCTCGCTGGCGGTGACGGGCGACGCGCCCAAGCGCCTGCCCGAGGACACCCGTGACGGCGAGCACCTGACCGGCACGGCGGTGACCTTCCTGCCCTCGACCGACACCTTCGCCTTCATCGAGTTCGACCGGAAGACGCTCGAGCATCGCCTGCGCGAACTGGCCTTCCTGAACAGCGGCGTGACCATCGTCTTCCGCGATCTGCGCGACGCCGAGCCGTGGGAAGAGATCCTGCACTACGAGGGCGGCATCGAGGCCTTCGTGCGTCACCTGGACAAGGTCAAGCAGCCGCTGCTGAAGGCGCCGATCGTCGTCCGCGGGGTGAAGGACAAGGTCGAGATCGACCTCGCGATGTGGTGGAACGACAGCTACCACGAGCAGATGCTGTGCTTCACCAACAACATCCCGCAGCGGGATGGGGGCACGCACCTGGCCGCGTTCCGCGCCGCCCTGACCCGGATCATCGGCGGCTACATGGAGAGCTCCGGCCTGGGCAAGAAGGAGAAGGTCTCGGTCTCGGGCGAGGACGCCCGCGAAGGCCTGACCTGCGTCCTGTCGGTCAAGGTTCCGGATCCGAAGTTCAGCTCTCAGACCAAGGACAAGCTGGTCTCGTCCGAAGTGCGTCCGGCGGTCGAGAACCTCGTCAGCGAAGGCCTCGCGACCTGGTTCGAGGAGCATCCGAACGAAGCCAAGATGATCGTCTCCAAGATCGTCGAGGCCGCCAGCGCCCGTGAAGCCGCCCGCAAGGCCCGCGAACTGACCCGCCGCAAGAGCGCGCTCGACATCACCAGCCTGCCCGGCAAGCTGGCCGACTGTTCCGAACGCGATCCGGCCAAGTCCGAACTGTTCATCGTCGAGGGCGACTCGGCCGGCGGCTCCGCCAAACAGGCCCGCAACCGCGAGAACCAGGCCATCCTGCCCCTGCGCGGCAAGATCCTGAACGTCGAGCGCGCCCGCTTCGACAAGATGCTGTCGTCCGACCAGGTCGGCACCCTGATCACGGCGCTGGGCGCCGGCATCGGGCGCGAGGACTTCAACATCGAGAAGATGCGTTACCACCGCATCGTCATCATGACCGACGCCGACGTCGACGGCGCCCACATCCGCACGCTGCTGCTGACCTTCTTCTACCGGCAGATGCCGGAGGTGATCGAGCGCGGCTACCTCTACATCGCCCAGCCGCCGCTCTACAAAGCCACCAAGGGCAAGTCGTCCCGCTATCTCAAGGACGACGCCGAGATGGAGACCTTCCTGATCGACGAAGGCGTCGACGGGGCGGAGCTCGACCTGGCGACGGGTGAGCGGATGACCGGCCAGGACCTGCTGGCTCTGGTGACCCAGGCCCGCCAGGCCAAGGCCAACATCGACCGCCTGTCGACCCGCGCCCCGGCCTTCGCCATCGAGCAGGCCGCGCTGGCCGGGCTGATGGGCGATGCGCCGAACCCGCAGGCCGCCGCCGACCGCCTGAACCTCTACGCCGAGGAAGGCGACGGTCCGTGGTCCGGCGGGCCGAGCGAAACCGGCGGTTTCCTGTTCAGCCGCGTCAAGCGCAGCGTCTCCGAGAAGATCGTGCTCGAGGACGCCCTGCTGCACGCCGCCGACGCTCGCCGTCTGGCCGAGCGCGCCGCCGCCCTGGCCGAGACTTTCGCCAAGCCGGCCGTGTTCCGCCGAAAGGACAAGTCGACGACCATCCGCGGCCCTCTGGACCTGGTCGCGGCCGTCATGGACGCCGGTCGCAAGGGGCTGGCCATCCAGCGCTACAAAGGCCTGGGCGAGATGAACCCCGAGCAGCTGTGGGAGACCACGCTCGACTCCGAGGCCCGCACCCTGCTGCAGGTCAAGGTGACCCACGCCGACGACGCCGACGACATGTTCGCGCGTCTGATGGGCGAGCTGGTCGAGCCGCGCCGCGAGTTCATCCAGGAGAACGCCCTGGACGCCGAAGTCGACGTCTAGGGTCTCTGCCCTCGCGGGCTCAGGGCACGATGGTCGTGAACAGGTAGACCGCGAAGATCACCAGGTGGACCGTCCCCTGCAGGATGGTGGTCCGCCCGGTGCCCAGGGACAGGGTGGCGACCAGCAGCGACAGCACCAGCAGCACCATCCCCTTGAAGTCGAGGCCCAGCTCCAGCTGCCAGCCGTTGACGACGGCCAGCACGGCGACCACCGGGATGGTCAGGCCGATCGAGGCCAGGGCCGAGCCCAGCGCCAGGTTCATGCTCGTCTGGAGGCGGTTGTGGCGGGCGGCGTTCAGGGCCGCGACGCTCTCGGGCAGCAGCACGATGGCGGCGATGACGATGCCGACCACGGCCTTCGGCGCGCCGGCGGCGGCGACCGCGCCCTCGATGGTCGGCGACAGGCCCTTGGCCAGCAGGACCACCGCGACCAGGCAGACCAGCAGCAGGCCGCCGGCCACCAGCGCCACGCGGGTGCTCGGCGGGGCGGCGTGGGCCTCGGCGTCATCGGCGGAGGCGCCTTGCGGCAGGAAGTAGTCGCGATGGCGGACCGTCTGCACCAGCACGAAGGCGCCGTAGAGCACGAACGAGGCGATCGCCGCGAGCAGCAGCTGGCTGGGCGCATAGACCGGGCCCGGCGCGCTGGTCGTGGCGTTGGGCAGCACCAGGGCGATCACCGCCATGGTGGCCAGGGTCGCCAGGGCGGCGTTGACGCCGTACATGCCGAAGGACTGCTCGCCATGGCGGCGTCCGCCGACCAGCAGGCACAGGCCGACCATGCCGTTCAGGATGATCATGATGGCGGCGAAGATGGTGTCGCGGGCCAGCGAGGCCGCGCCGTCCTTGCCCGACAGCATCATCGAGACGATCAACGCCACCTCGATGATGGTCACCGCCAGGGCCAGCACCAGGGTGCCGAACGGCTCGCCGACGCGGTGGGCGACGACCTCGGCATGGTGCACGGCCGCGAGCACCGCGCCCACCAGCCCGACGCCCAGGACCACGGCGAAGAGCGGATGATCGACCTGTCCCGCGACGGCGAGCAGCAGCCAGCCCGCGAGGGGGCAGATCCAGGTCCAGAGGGGCAGGTGATGGCGAAGCATGCCGAACACTGGCGGACACGGCCGCCGTTGTCGACCGCGCAAGGCCGCGCGGCCGACGATTGGCGGCGTCAGGCCTTCAGGGTGCGCGGCAGATCCTCCGCCTGCCAGAGGCCCAGGCCGAAGCCGTCGGGGTCCAGAAAGTCGGCGCTCCAGCCGCCCGGCGCCTCGCTGACCGGGGTGACGATGGTGACGCCCTGTTCGGCCAGGTCGGCGACGATGTCGTCGATGCCGCCGCCCTTCAGATCGAAGACCAGGGCGGGGGTGTCGCCGCGCCGGCCGTCCATCTGGAAGAAGACCAGCTCCAGCCCGCTGTCCAGGCGGCCGGACAGATAGGCCGGCTCGCCGTCCTGCCGTTCCAGGTCCAGGCCCAGGACGTCGGTGTAGAAGCGCTCGGTGCGGTCGATGTCGGCGACGTAGAAGACGATGCTGACGGAATGCGGCTTGGGGATCATTCTGGTTCCTCCGATGGGGCCCGGCTGGGCTCGGACGTCTGGTTGCCGCGGGCTGGTGTTTTGTGAGCGCGGACGAGGATGAAATGTCCGTCCGGGTCATGGCTGGCCAAGGCGCCGTCATGCCGGTCCAGCATCGGCCGCATCGCATCCCGCATCGCGCCGTACGGCAGATCCAGGCTCAGGCCTGGCAGGCCTTCGGGCAGGAGCGCGCCGGCCCGCTCCGCGCGGCGGCGGAGGTCGCTGATCCGCTTGCGCAGGGCCGTGTCCGGTACGCCGAGCAGATAGCCGATCTCGCGCCGGTCGTGGCCGGACAACGCCAGTCGCGCGACGATCCTCAGCGACGGCGGCAGGCCGGCGGCGAAGGCGTCCAGTTTGGCGGCGGGCGGCGGGGGCCCGGCGGCGCTCGTGTCGCTCCAGGCCTGGTCGCGACGCTTGCGCCGCACAGCCCGGCGGGCCTCGAGCCGAACCAGGTTGCGCGCCGTCCCGAACAGCCAGCGTCGGTTGCCAGGTTCATCGAAATCGGCGCGGCCCGCGGCGACGGCCGCCAGCAGAGCCTCCTGGGCGAGATCCTCGGCCTCGTCCGGCCGCCGCGAATAGCGCAGGACATGCCGGACGAGCTGCCGATGCAGGTTGAGCAAGCGGACCTCCTTCAGACGGCGGACTATCGGCGCCCTCCGCGCCGCTGTCCATCACCGCGGGTCAGCCGTACAGGTCCGCGTTCTGGATCACGTCCAGCACGGCGCGCCCGTAGCGCTCCAGCTTGCCCTCGCCGACGCCGCTGATCGCGGCCAGCTCGGGACGGCTCTGTGGCCGCGCCTTGGCGATCGCCGCCAGGGTGGCGTCGTGGAAGATGACATAGGGCGGAACATGCTGCTCGTGTGCTTCATCCCGCCGCCAGCCGCGCAGGGCTTCGAACAGGACCTGGTCGTCGCCGATCAGCGGTTCCATGGGTTCGCGGCCGCGCCGACGCTGCCGCCCGCCGCCGCGCCCGGCGTCGCCGGTCGCCTCTGGCGGCTGGCGCACGGAGACCTGGCGTTCGCCGCGATAGACGCCCTTCACCCCGTCGGCGTCGCCCAGCCCGATCAGCGGCCGGCCGTCGTTGGGATCTTCCCTCAGCAGGCCCTCGAACAGCAGCTGGTCGATCAGGTCGCGCCAGCCGGCGGCGCTGTATTCGGCGCCGATGCCCCAGGTGGAGAGGCCAGTTTCCTGCGGGCCGGCGTCCTTGGTCTTGCCGAGCAGGTGATCGACCAGGCGGCCGCGTCCGAACCGGCCGCCAAGGCGGTGTACGGCGGCCAGCGCCTTCTGGGCGCTGACGGTGGCGTCGATCGCCTTGGGCGGGCTGACGCAGTTGTCGCAGACGCCGCAGCGGGCGACGCCTTCCTCGCCGAAGTAGCGGCGCACCGCCGCCGCCCGGCAGGCGACGCCGTCGAGCATGTTGTACAGCTGGCGCACCTTGCGCATCTGCACCGTGCGGACCTCGTCGCCGACCTCGCGGCCCTCGATCCGGCGGAAGGCCCAGGCCATGTCGGCCGAGCCGTACAGGGTGATGCCCTCGGCGGGCTGACCGTCACGGCCGGCGCGGCCGATCTCCTGCCAGTAGGCCTCGATCGAGGCCGGCGGGTCGGCGTGGATCACGAAGCGGACGTCCGGCTTGTCGACGCCCATGCCGAAGGCGATGGTCGCGACCATCACCGCCTCGTCCGCTTCCAGGAACTGCTCCAGCCGGTCGGCGCGCAGGGTCTTGTCGAGGCCGGCGTGATAGGCCAGCGCCGGGACGCCGGCGGCCTTGAGCCGTTCGGCCAGCTTGTCGGTCCCCTCGCGGGAGCCCGCGTAGACCACGCCGGAGCGGCCCGGCCGCGCCAGCACCAGCTCCTCGACCCGACCGTGTCCGGCTCCGCGCTTGCGCTCGGCGGTCAGAGCCAGCTCGGGACGGGCGAAGCTGTCGACGAACTCGGCCGCGCCCTCCAGGCGCAGTTCGGTGCGGATGTCCTCGCGGGTGCGGGCGTCGGCCGTGGCGGTGACGGCCAGGCGCGGCACGTCCGGGAAGATGTCCGCCAGCCGGCCCAGCATGCGGTACTCGGGCCGGAAGTCGTGCCCCCACTGGCTGACGCAGTGGGCTTCGTCGATGGCGATCAGGGCCAGCGGCGTGCGCGAAAGGCGGTTCAGCATCGCCGGCTGGGCCAGGCCTTCGGGCGACAGGTAGAGCAGGTCCAGCTCGCCGGCGTCGATCCGCCGCCAGATCTCCTGGCGCTGGTCCATGTCGGTGTTCGAATCGAGCCGCTCGGCGGCGACGCCCGACTGCTTCAGACCCTCGACCTGATCGGCCATCAGGGCGATCAGCGGCGAGACCACCAGCCCCAGTCCCGGCCGGACGATGCTGGGGATCTGGTAGCACATGCTCTTGCCGCCCCCGGTGGGCAGGACGGCCATGGCGCTGCGCCCGGCCAGCACCTCGCCGATGACCTGGGCCTGCAGCCCCCGGAAGTCGGGATGGCCGAAGACGTGGCGCAGGATCTCGCGGGCGGGCTGGAGGGAATCGGTCACGGGGCTCTTATGGCCGCTATCTTCCGCCGCGAAAACGTCGTGTTCATATGTTGTCAACGATACAGGGGCGTTAGACGCTCGATCGAGCGCGCTCGACTTTTCCGGATTAAGCGACACACCACATGGCCAAGGCACAGGGCGCACGGCGTACGCCGCTCCAGGCGCTGTTTTACTGGGGCGCGGTGATCGGGGTCTGGGGGATGATCTTCCTGGTCGCCCTCTTCGCGGTGTTCGCGACCGACCTGCCCGACGTCTCGAAGCTCAACGATGTCACGCGGCAGCCGTCGATCTCCTATCTCGACCGTTCGGGCGCGCTGATCGCCGTGCGCGGCAGCCAGTACGCGCCGCCGGTCGATCTGGACAAGCTGCCGGACTACGTGCCCAAGGCCTTCATCGCCATCGAGGACCGGCGCTTCTACTACCATCCCGGCTTCGACCCGATCGGCATCAGCCGGGCGATGGTGAAGAACATCTCCTGCTGGTGCGTGGCCGCCGGCGGCTCGACCATCACCCAGCAGCTGGCCCGGAACCTGTTCCTGACCTTCGACCAGACGCCGCGACGCAAGGCCCAGGAGCTGATCCTGTCGCTGTGGCTGGAGATGAAGTTCACCAAGAAGGAGATCCTGGCGCTCTACCTGAACCGGGTCTACTTCGGCGCCGGCGCCTACGGCATCGAGGCCGCCGCCCAGCGCTACTTCAACAAGCCCGCCTCCAAGCTGACCCTGGGCGAGGCCGCCCTGCTGGCCGGGATGATGAAGGGACCGTCGCGCTACAGCCCCGTCACCGCCACCGGCCGCGCCGAGCGCCGCGCCAACATCGTCCTGGACGAGATGGTCGCCACCAAGGCGATCACGGCCGAGCAGCGCGAAGAGGCGATCAAGACGCCCGTCCGAGTCTCGGCCGTGCTGGCCAACCAGCGCGCCCAGTACTTCACTGACTGGGTCGACAGCCAGGTCCGCGCGCTGGTCGGGGAGCCGACCGAGGACCTGATCGTCGAGACCACGCTGGACCTGCCGATTCAGGCGGCGGCCGAGACGGCCGTGCGCAACGGCGTCGCCGCGGCCCAGGGCCAGGGCGTCGAGCAGGCGGCCCTGGTGGCCATCGACGGCGAGGGTCGGGTCCGGGCCTATGTCGGCGGGGCCGACTACTCCGACAGCCAGTTCGACCGGGCCACCAGCGCCCGCCGCCAGGCCGGCTCGGCCTTCAAGCCGTTCGTCTACCTGACCGCCGTCGAGGCTGGGCACGTGCCGGGCGAGATGGTCGTCGACGAGCCGGTGAAGATCGGGAACTGGGAGCCGCGCAACTACACCGGCCGGTTCCTGGGCCAGATCACGCTGCAGACCGCGCTGGCGCAATCTGTGAACACCGTCGCCGCCCGGTTGGCCAACGACGTCGGCACCGGCAACGTGGCCAACACCGCCCGGCGCCTGGGCATCACCTCCAAGATCCAGACCGATCCCTCGATGGCGCTCGGCGCGGTCGAGGTCAGCCCGCTGGAGATGGCCCAGGCCTACGCCCCGTTCGCCAACGGCGGCTACCTGGCCAAGGGCTACGGCATCCAGCGCATCCGGACGACCAGCGGCAAGGTGCTGTACGACCACAGCCTCGAGAAGCGCGCCCGCAGCTCGGTGATCGGGTCGCCGGCGCTGCCCTACATGAACCAGATGATGCGCGAGGTCGTGAACAGCGGCAGCGGCCGCCGGGCCAAGGTTCCGAACTACGACATCGCCGGCAAGACCGGCACGACCAGCGACTATCGCGACGCCTGGTTCGTCGGCTACACGGGCGGCTTCGTGACCGCGGTCTGGACCGGCAAGGACAACAACAAGCCGATGAAGGGCGTGTCCGGCGGCGGGGCGCCCGCGGGCATCTGGCGCGCCTTCATGGGCCAAGCCCTGCCGCGGCTGAAGGCCCAGCCGATCCCCGGCGGCTACGCGCCGTCGCCTGAGCAGCAGCCTGACGCGATCGGCGACATCCTGTCCAACCTCGGCATCGGCGGGAACGAACCGGCCCAGCCGACCGCGCCCGCGCAGCCGGAGCCGAAAGCCCCGGCGCCGGCGCCGCAGGAAATCCCGTACTAGAGGGGCTACAATCCGCCCGGGATCGACTGTTTTCAATCCGAAGGTCCTCGCGAAGGCGGGGACCCAAGCTGGCTCTCAAGTCTGACCCGAACCGTGAAGCCGCACAGTCGGCTTGGGTCCCCGCCTTCGCGGGGACATACGGTGCAGGGTTATGCTCGCGGTGGACGTTGGCCGGCCCCGGACGCCAGTTAGACTTAACCCCGGCCGAAGGCGTGCAGCCGCGCGCCTTCGCGCTTGAGCCAGGCGCGGTGGGGGGCGTGGTCCCCGACCAGGTCGTGGACGATCGCCCAGAAGCGCGGCCCGTGGTTGGCCTCGATGAGGTGGGCGCATTCGTGGGCCACGACATAGTCCGCGACAGCCTCCGGAGCGAGGGCCAGCCGCCAGCTGTAGCGGATCGAGGCCTCTGCCCGAGGGCTGGCCGGGCGACAGGATCCCCAGCGGCCGCGCGTGTCGGTGATCGCCACCTTCGGCAGAGGCCGTCCCAGGGCGTCGGCGTAATGGGCCGTCCGCTCGCCGAGCCAGCGGCGGGCCTCCGTCTTCACAAGGCGCAGCGCGCGGTCGGCGAAGGCGGCGTCGTCCGGCGCGGTGATCGCCGCGGGCCGATCGGCCGCGGCCGGCGTGAAACGCGCGCGGCCGGCGCTCGCCAGCAGCTGCACGGGCGCGCCGAACAGGCTGATCTCCATCCCGGGCCCGAGGGGCTGGCCGTCCGGCAGGTCGGCCAGCTGGCCGGCGATCCAGTCGGCCTTCTCGCGCGCGAAGGCCACGGCCTCGGGCAGGCGGCGGACGCTGGGGGCGACGGCGATGACCTCTCGGCGGATGCGGTCGATCCGCAGGCTGACCCGCCGGGCGCGCGCGTTGACGGTCAGACGGATGGGGAAACCCTCCGCCTCGATGCGATCGCCATGAGAGAACGCCGGCCGCCGCCCGAACAGGTTCATGGCCATGACATAGGCTCGCGCCCGCGTCGCGAAAAGGGCCGTTTCAGAAGTCCGGGTCGCAGCGGCGGATGAAGTCGGCGACCTTCGGGAAGATCTCCTCGCGGAATCGCCGGCCGTTGAACACGCCGTAGTGGCCGACGCCCTGCTGGATGTAGTCCAGCTTCAGGTCGGCCGGGATGTTGGGGCACAGGTCGTGGGCCGCCTGGGTCTGGCCGATGCCGGAGATGTCGTCCAGCTCGCCCTCGACGGTCATCAGGCCGATGTCGGTGATCGCGGCCGGATCCACCAGGCGTCCGCGATGCTCCAGCTCGCCCTTCGGCAGGGCGTAGCTCTGGAACACCAGGTCGATGGTCTGGAGGTAGAACTCCTCGGTCAGGTCCATCACCGCCAGATACTCGTCGTAGAAGGCGAGGTGCTTGTCGGCGCTGTCGCCGTCACCCGAGACCAGGTGCTGGAAGTAGCGCTTGTGGGCGTTCTGGTGCCGCTCCAGGTTCATCGACATGAAGCTGGCCAGCTGGACGAAGCCCGGATAGACGCGCCGGCCCACGCCCGGATAGGGCGGCGGGACGGTGTAGATCATGTTTGACTGGAACCAGGTGAAGGGCCGTTCCTCGGCCAGCTTGTTGGTCACGGTCGGCGACAGGCGAGCGTCGATCGGCGAGCCCATGAAGGTCATCGTGCGCGGCCGCCGCGGGTCCTGGTCCTGGGCCATCAGGGCGGCGGCGGCCAGCACCGGCGGGCCCGGCTGGCAGACGGCCACGACGTGGGCGCGGTGGCCCATCGCCCGCAGCATCTGCTGGATGTGGTCGATGTAGTCGTTGAAGTCGAACCGCCCCTCGAGCATCGGCACGTCGCGGGCGTTCTTCCAGTCGGTGATGAACACCGCATGGTCCGGCGCGAAGGCCTCGACCGTGCCGCGCAGCAGGGTGGCGTAGTGGCCGGACATCGGGGCCACGATGAGCACCGCCGGGTCGAGCGTCAGCCGGCCGGCGTTGCGCATGTCGGCCATGTCGCGGTCGAACTGGACCAGCCGGCACCAGGGGCTTTCCCAGACCGTGGTCGGGCGCACCCGCACGGGATGGCCGTTCACCTGGATCTCGTCGATGTGCCAGTCGGGCTTGCCGTAGCGCCGGGTGACGTTGGCGTAGAGGTCGGCGCCGGCGTACAGGCTGCGGCCGACCATGGTCTCGCGCGCCGGGTTCAGCGGCGATGACCACCAGTCCCGGGCCAGGCGCGCGGCCGCGCGCATCGGCGAGGCCGCGTAGTAGGTCGCTTCATGCAGGGCGTAGAGCATCCGGGCACTCGGTGTTGCTGCGGTGCAGCATAACACATTGCGCCCGCGAGAAGTCCAGCGCTATCCGTCGCCGCGCATCGCCGCGCGGATCTGGTCGGCCATCTGCTCGGGCGTCATGCCGTAGGCCACCACCCGCTTGAAGCGGCCCTTGGGGTCCATCAGGTAGATCGCCGTGGAATGGTTGACGAGGTAGTTCTCGCCCTCGCCGGCCTTCTCGTAGACCACCCGATAGGCCTTGGCGGCGGCGGCGACCTGCTCCGGCGTGCCGGTCAGGCCGACGGTTCCCTCCGGCGCGCTCTGGGCGTCGATCCATTCCTTGACCTTCGCCGGGGTGTCGCGGGCCGGGTCGACCGAGATGAACACGATCCGAAGGTCCTTGGCCTTCGGGCCCAGCTGGTCCGAGGCGGCGGTCAGGGCCTGCAGCGTGCCGGGGCAGATGTCCGGGCACCAGGTGAAGCCGAAGAAGACCGCGTTCCACTTGCCGTTCAGCAGCGTCTGGTCCACCGGCTTGCCGGTCTGGTCGACCAGCTGGAACGGACCGCCGACGGCGCCGGCGGAGGCTTCCTCCTGGGTGCGGAACACGCCCGCCTTCCAGGCCAGTCCGCCGGCGATGGCGGCCCCGACGATGCAGGCGATGATCAGGATAAGGCGATGGCGGGGCACGGGTCGGCGTCTCCAACAGGGCTCGCCATCGGCCGCGAATTGGCGCCAGATGACGTCATGGCGTTGACTGATCCCGGGACGGCTGCCCCCGGACCGGGCCTCGATAGGCCCGGGCGGCCGACCGCGCAAGGGTGGGACGCGCTCTGGCCCAACGGGCTGCCGCGGCGGGGCCGCCTGCGCATCCGCACCCTGACGACCCTGCGGTGGGTGGCGGTCGCGGGCCAGACCATCACGGTCCTGATCGTCGGCTTCGGGCTGAACCTGCCGGTGCCCTTCGCGCCCTGCTTCGCCCTGATCGCGCTGTCGGCCTGGCTGAACGTCCTGGTCAGTCTGGCGTCGTCCGGCCAGCGCATGGCCACGGACAGCGAGGCCTCGGCCCATATCGCCTTCGACATCCTGCAGCTGTCGGGCCTGCTGTACCTGACTGGCGGCGTGATCAACCCGTTCTCGCTGCTGTTGATCGGGCCGGCGGTGCTGGCCGCCACCGCCCTGCCGCTGCGCCACACCATCCTGCTCTGCCTGCTGGCGATCGCCGCCAGCGTGGCGCTGACCGTCCAGGCCATGCCGCTGCCGACCCTGGACGCCGAGCCGTTCAACCCGCCCATCATGACCCGCATTGGCATCGTCGTCGCCCGGGTGCTCGGCATCTCGTTCACCGCGGCCTATGCCTGGTTCGCGGCGCAGGAAGGCGCGCGGATGGAGCTGGCGCTCGACACCGTGCACACCGTGCTGGCCCGCGAGCAGCGGCTGTCGGCTCTCGGCGCCCTGGCGGCGGCGGCGGCGCACGAACTGGGCACGCCGCTGGCGACCATGTCGATCGTCGCCAAGGAGATGGCCCGCGTCGCGCCCGAGGGGCAGATGAAGGAAGACGCCGATCTGCTGGTCGCCCAGGCCGAGCGCTGCCGCGACATTCTCCGGCGGCTGACCAAGTCCCCCGACCAGGCCGACGTCGTCCACGAGCGGATGAGCCTGCTGCAGGTGGTCCAGGAGTCGATCGCGCCGCACGCCCGACGGCCCGACGTGCGGGTCGAGGCCCTGGTCTCCGGCCCGCTGGACGAGCCGCCGCCGGAGATCTGGCGCCTGCCGGAGGTGCTGCACGCCCTGACCGCCTTCGTCGACAACGCCGTCGACTTTGCCAAGTCGGAGATCCTGGTCACCGCCCGGTTCGACGCCAAACAGATCATCATCGAGGTGCGGGACGACGGTCCGGGCTTCGCGCCCGAGGTCCTGGTCAAGCTGGGCGAGCCCTATGTCACCAGTCGTCCGGCCCCGGAGTCCCTGCGCAGCGGTCACGTCGGCATGGGTCTGGGCTTCTTCATCGCCAAGACCCTGCTCGAGCGGACCGGCGCCGCGGTCGATTTCCGCAACGATCGCCGGGGCGGCGCCGTGGTCACGGCGCGCTGGCGGCGCGACGCGATCGAAGCCGAGCCGGAACGGGAACCGTTCTCGGGGCTTGATGCAGAGGGCGTGGACGCGACAGAATGACACGCCTGATTTGCAACCAGGGCGCGTCCCATTGAGAAGGATTCGAGCCTGATGGCGGAACTCGATCAAGCCGTGGCCGGACTGGCGGACCGCAGCCTTCTGGTGCTGGACGACGACGCGGCGCTGCGCACCCGCCTCGGGCGTGCGCTGGAGCAGCGCGGCTTCGACGTGCGGCTGGCCGGCAGCGTCGCCGAAGCGCTGGACAGCGTCCGCGGCTCGCCGCCCGCCCATGCGGTGCTCGACATGCGGCTGGACGACGGCACCGGGCTCCGCGTGGTCCAGGCCGTCCGCGACGCCCGGCCCGAGGCGCGGGTGGTCATGCTGACCGGCTACGGCAACATCGCCACCGCCGTGGCGGCGGTGAAGGCCGGGGCGGTCGACTATCTGGCCAAGCCGGCCGACGCCGACGACGTGGTCCGGGCCCTGCTCGCCATGGGCGCCGCGCCGGCCCCGCCGGAGAACCCGATGAGCGCCGACCGGGTGCGCTGGGAGCATATCCAGCGGGTCTACGAGCTGTGCGGCCACAACGTGTCCGAGACCGCCCGCCGCCTGTCGATGCACCGTCGCACCCTGCAGCGCATCCTGGCCAAGCGCGCGCCGCGGTAGGGGCGGGGACCATCCGGGACATGCTCCGCGAAGCGGTGCGTGTCCCCTCCCAATCATGGAGTCTCAGGGACACGTACCTTCGGTACATGTCCCTAGACGGTTCAGCTCCGGAACGCCGCCAGCCGGGCGAAGGCCAGTGTCAGGGCCTTGCGCCGCGCCGCGACCAGCGGAAACCGCGGCGCGTCCCGGACCACGGCCCCGCCGAAGCCGTCGGCCACGATCAGCCCCGGCTCCTCGGGCAGCAGGCCCATGGGGAACTCCGGCGCCACGGCGAAGAAGAAGGCGTCGCAGTAGGGGGCGTACTCGCCCCACTTCCGGTCGGTCAGATAGTCCTCAGCCGAGGACTTCACCTCGACGATGACGATCTCGCCCTTGGGCCCCAACGCCATCAGGTCCGCCCGCCGTCCGTTGGGCAGCCCCACTTCGGCCAGCGGCGCGTAGGCCATCTCCGCCAGCAGCCGATAGGCCCCGCGCGTGACCGCGAGAGTGGTTTCCGGCCGGGTGACGGCGACGATGCTGAGGGTGACGGTGTCCACCGGCGCATTGATGTTCCGGTTTCGTTCGGTGTCAACCGGAGTCTCGAGTCGCCGCCCCTAGTGCGCCGGGAATTCCAGCTTCTGGCCGTAGCCCAGGGCGCGGATGCGGGCGACGAGCGCGTCGCGGACGGCCTGGGTGACGGCCTCCTTCCGCGACAGCAGCCAGATATAGTTGCCGCCTGGCGTGGCCATGATCGCCCAGGAGCCGTCGGCGGCGCAGTCGAGCACCCAGTACTCCTGCTTCTTCATCCCGCCCAGGAAGCTCATCTCGAACTTGGCGTTGTTCGCCCCCGGCAGCACCCGCCCCTTGGTGTTGAAGGTCCTGGCCTTGCCCGCAGGTGAGCCCTGGCGGCAGATCTGCGAGACCTGGAAGGCCCCGGCGCCGCCGGTGGTGAACTGGGTATAGGGCGCCTGGCAGTCGCGCTGGCCGGCGTTGGGGATGCGGGCGATCTCGTACCAGCGGCCGGAGTAGAAGCTGGCGGCGACCGGCTTGGTCGGCTGCGGCGCGGCGGCCCATGCGATCTGGGGCGCCGTCAGGGGGGCGGCGACGGCTAGTGCGGTCGCGAGGGCGAGGGCGGGGCGTAGAGTCATTCCATGGCCTTTTACGTCAGGGCCGTGGAACGCGAAACGCCCCGCCGCGGTTGCGACGGGGCGCTGTCGAAAGTCCGCCGTGAGCGGAGCTTACTCGGCCGCGATGTTGACCGTGCGGTGCTCGCCGCCCTTGAAGTTGATCGCCTGCAGGTAGCGGATGCCGTCCTCGGCGATGTCGTCGCCGACCATGCGGTCGCCTTCGCTCTTCAGCTCATCGAGGTCGACGTACATGGCGTAGAAGGCCTTGGTGCGGTCGGTGATGATGCCGGCGTTGAGGAGCGTCTTCACCAGCACCCGGAAGATGTTGGTCTGCTCCTTCATGTTCTCGCGACGGGCCTCGTCGGTCATGATCAGCGCGAACTCGGCGATGACCTTGTCCGGATCCAGGCCGAACTCCTCATAGAGGTCGCGCTGCTGGTTCGGGCCGACCAGGTTGAACAGCACCGCCTGGAAGCAGTGGGCCGCCCAGTCCTCGATGATCGCGTGCTCTTCCGGCGACAGCTTGGGCACGGTGCGGTCGGCCCAGATCTTCCCGAACTTGTGGTGGAAGGCCTCGTCGGTCATGACCAGCTGCATCAGCTTCTTGCCGAGCGGGTCATTGATCTTGTTGAAGAAGGTGGCGAAGGCGCCCATGGCCAGGCCCTCCACCAGCATCTGCATGCCGATGATCTTCTTGTAGACCTCCGGCGCGTCGATGATCTCGATCAGCAGGGCCTTCAGGGTCGGGCCACATTCCACCGGACGGCCCCAGCGGGCCTTGATGTACTTGGCGAAGGCCGTGACGTGGCGGGCTTCCTCGCGGGTCTGGTTGGCCGCGTACTCCTGCGCGCCCTGGTCCTTCAGCACGTGGCAGAGGCTGGCCGACAGGTTCAGCGCGCCCTGCTCCCCGTGGAGGATCGAGGAGAAGGCCCGCAGGGTCGACTGGTTGATGAACCGGGTGCGGGTCTTGGGGTCCGACAGGTGGTTGGACACGTAGTCGGTCGACAGGGACACCACCAGTTCCTCGGGAACGATGGGGGTGTTCTCCATGTCGAACGGTTCGTCGAAGTCGATGTATTCCTTGTCCAGCGGATCCCAGAAGTGGTCGTGGGTCGCCGAGATGATCTTGTCGAAGGCCGTCGAGCGGTTGTTGTAGCGGTCGAGTTCGAGCATCGACTCGAAATCGTCCGGCGCCACCGCGTCGTACATCGCGTCCTTGGTGATGTTCTTGTCGGTCACTGCTGTCCTCCGGCCACATGACAAGGCGGGGCCCGTTGATCGGACCTCGCGCCTTCTGATGTGAACACTGTCCACTTAAAGAGACCGACGGTCAACGAGAAAGTGACGGGGGCGTCATCTTCAACGGGGCGGGGGACATGCTCCGCGCAGCGGTGCGTGTCCCCGCATCGGCGTGCGGGGATAGGGGACACGCCCCCTTCGGAGCCTGTCCCCGGGCTGGGGAGGTGGTGCGGAGCGCTCCGGTCTGACCCGGATGTCTGTTGGGTACGCTTTGTCAGAATGATCAGGCCGTGCGCTCCGCGAGGTCCGTCTGATCGGGAGCGACGGTAGGCAGCCCTGTTCGGGCTTAGCCGTTCTGCCCCCGGCGGGCGGGCGACGCGGGTACTGGCGCGTCGTCCCGGATGCGCGAGTAACCCCCTCGCGCCTGGCCCCGCTCGGACCCCGGCCCGTCGCCGCAAGAGCACCTGCGCATGCGCCCTCCCCGTGCGACGGGATGAGATGAGTATGGAACGGGTTCGGCGGGCGGGGATAAGTCGCGGCCTATCCCCGCCTTTCCTCCCGGAAAGCCCAACAAAATCAGCGGATCGTCGCGTGGTTATCCCCGGGGACACGCACTGCTTCGCGGAGCATGTCCCGGCCCCTACGCGTCCGCCGCCGCCTCGCCTTCCAGTTCGCGGAGCAGGACCGGGTCGCGGCGGGCGCGTTCGACCAGGGCGAAGGCGTCGTCGCGCTCCTCCATCTCCAGCATGTCGAGCAGGCGCGGCAGGCGCTCGTCGGCGTCCTTCAGGGTCTCGTCGTCGGCGTCGAGCACTGTCTTCACCGTGGCCACCACATGCTTGCAGCGCAGGCCGGTGTCGGCGAAATCCTCGCAGGTGCAGCGGGCGTCCGAGGCGTCGGGCGCGGAGACCTCGACCACGAAGGCGATGCCGCGCTCGCCCAGCACATGGGCCAGCACGCCCTGCGGACTGCATTCGACGAGGCTCGCCCAGCCCTTCTCCGCATAGTTCAGGCCGCGGCCGACGCGGGCCTCAGGCATGTCACGGACGACAGCGTCGAAGTCGAAGGCGGGCGCGTGCATGAGCGGCTCTTCAGGTTGGGACGCCTCGCCCGTAGCAGATTTCCTCACGCTTCGTCTTCGATCCGGTGGATGTCGTCGTCGGACAGGCCGAAGTGGTGGCCGATCTCGTGGATCAGGACGTGGGTGACCAGTTCCTCGAGGGTGACGTTCCCGCGCTCGGCCCATTCGTCGAGGATCGGGCGGCGGTAGAGGAAGATGCGCGAGGGGCCGCCCTCGATGTCGAACACCGAGCGACGCGACAGGTCGACGCCCTGGTACAGGCCGGTCAGCTCGAAAGGATCCTCGATGCCCAGTTCATCCAGCACTTCGTTGTCGGCGAAGTCGTCGACGCGGATCACCGCCTCGGCGGTCAGCTCGCGGAACGGGGAGGGCAGGGCGGCGAAGGCGCGCTCGGCGATGGTCGCCAGGTCGTCGAGGGAGGGCGCGGCGGCGCTGGGAGGGAAGCTCATGCCGCCAAGATGGCGTGGCCCGCGCCGCTTCGCCAGTCGCCCCGAGGGTTCGTCTCGCCTATCTTGAGCCGTCATGATTCGGGCGGGCCAACAATGACGCAGATGGACCTGATCGCCGCGGCCGCCGCGGGCGCGGTCTGTCTGGCCGTCGGGACGACGCTGTGGAGCCTCTCCCAGCGCCGGATGATGGAGCGCCGGCTGCAGCGTCTTCAGGCCCGGCTGGAGGCGGCCGAGGGCGGGGCGGAGGTCGCGCAGGCCTCGGCCGAGGCCTTCGACAGCGCCCTGCTGGTGATCGACGACGGCCGGGCGCACCTGGCCTCGGGCGAAGAGAGCCTGGCCGCCTGCGCCGCGGCCTTCGGCCTGGCCGAGTCCGACCCGCAGGCGATCGTCAACGCCCTGATGCGCGCCGACCCCGACCACGCCGTCAAGCTGCGCGCGCTGTTCGAGCGGGGCGAGCCTTGCGCGTTCGAGGCGCGGGGGCCGCAGGGCGCGGTGGCGGTCGAGGGTCGCGCGGCCGGCGCGCTGGCCTGGCTGCGTCTCACCGCCGCCTCGGCCGAGGAGGCCGCTCTGCCGAGCGCCGCCCGGATGGCCGCCTTCCTCGACGGCGACGCCGATCCGGCCTGGATCGCCTCGTCCGACGGCGCGGTGCAATGGGCGAACCGGGCCTGGCTGGACGCGGTCGGGGCCCGCGACTTCGCCGACGCCGCCGCCCGCCGCCTGTCGCTGGACAAGGGCGCGGACGTCCTGGCCGCCGAGGCCGCCAACCTGGGCGACCGGCGCGAGATGACGCGCTGGATCTCCGTGGCCGGCCGGCGCAAGTCGCTGAGGGTGGTCGCCCAGCCGCTGCAAGGCGGCGGCGTCGGGGTCCGCACCATCGACGGCACCCAGGCGCAGGAGACGCAGGACGCCTTCAAGCGCCATGTCGAGGCGCACGACGAGACCCTGAACCATATTGCCGAGGCGGTGGCCATCTTCGGCCCGACCCGCCGGCTGGTGTTCCACAACGCCGCCTTCGCCCAGCTCTGGGCGCTCGAGCCGGCCTGGCTGGCCGAGCGGCCGACGCACGGCGAGATCCTCGACCGTCTGCGCCAGCGGCAGCGGCTGCCGGAGACCGCCGACTACGCCAAATGGAAGGCCGGCGAGCTGTCGCGCTACGAGGCCCTGGGGCCGCAGCCGGACGATCTGTGGAACCTGCCCGACGGCCGGACCCTGCGGCTCGTGCGCCAGCCCCATCCGATGGGCGGGCTGCTGCTGCTGTTCTCCGACATCACCGACGACCTGAAGCTGAAGGCCCAGTACAACGCCCAGCTCAAGGTGCAGCAGGCGACCCTGGACAAGCTGAACGACGCGGTCGTGGTGTTCGGCTCCGACGGCCGGCTGCGGCTGCACAACGAGGCCTTCGAGCGGTTCTGGAACGTCACCGCCGCCCAGCTGGAGGAGGCCGGCGACTTCGAGCGGGTCGTCGAGCTGTGCGTGCCCCGCCTGCACGACATGGCCTTCTGGCGCGAGCTGAAGGGCCGGGTCGCCGACCCCGATCCCGAGGCCCGGGCCCCGACCTCCGGCGAGGCCAAGACCTCCGACGGCCGCATCCTGTCCTGGCAGTCGCGGCCGCTGCCCGACGGCGCGACGCTCATCGCCTTCGACGACATCAGCGACGCGCGTCGCCTGGAGGGGGCCCTGGCCGATCGCGAAGCCGCGCTGGACAGCGCCGAACGGCTGAAGCGCGAGTTCGTCGGCAACGTCTCCTACGAGTTGCGCACGCCGCTCACCACGATCATCGGCTACGCCGAGCTGCTGGACCGGATGGGCGAGGCGATCCCCGATCGCGGCCGCGTGCACCTGAGCGCTGTCCGGCAGGCGGCGACCCAGCTGGGCCGGTCGATCGACGACGTGCTCGACATCGCCGCCATCGACGCCGACGAGATGGCGCTGGAGACCGGCGACGTGCGGGTCGAGGACCTGATCACCGAGACGGCGGGGCGCTGGGCGCACCAGGCCGAGGCGCAGAAGGTGACGCTGAAGCTGGAGGTCGGCGAGGACGTCGGCCTGATCCGCGGCGACTGGAAACGGCTGGGCCAGACGCTGGACCATCTGGTCGAGAACGCCCTGCGCCAGACCCCGCCGGAGGGCGTGGTGACGCTGTCGGCGGTGCGGGCGGCGGGCGAGGTGCGGCTGGCGGTGTCCGATACCGGCCGCGGCGTGCCGTTCCACGTCCAGGCGCACATCTTCGACCGCTTCGTCGGCCGCGACCGCGGCGGTCCTGGCCTGGGCCTGGCGCTGGTCAAGGCGCTGGTCGAGCTGCACGGCGGCTGGGTGGCTCTGGAGAGCGAGCCGAACAACGGCTCGACCTTCACCTGCCATCTGCCCGAGGCCGCCCAGATCGAGAGCGGCCAGCGGGAGCTGGGGTTCTGAGCCGCGGCTATCCTCCCCCTTGGGGGAGGGGGACCACGCCGCAGGCGTGGTGGAGAAGGCCGAAGCCGCCAGACAGCACAACGGGCCCAGCCGACCTTTCGATCGTGGGCCCGCTCCACCATGCTTCGCATGGTCCCCCTCTCCCGGCGGGAGAGGTAAGAGGATTCTAGTGCTGGCTTTCCGGCATGCGCACGACCAGGCCGTCGAGCGCGTCGCTGACCTTGATCTGGCAGGACAGGCGGCTGTTGGGTTCGACGTTCTCGGCGAAGTCGAGCATCGACTCCTCCATGGCCGACTTGTCGCCCGTCTTGTCCTCCCAGGCGGCGTCCACATAGACGTGGCAGGTCGCGCAGGCGCAGGCGCCGCCGCAGTCGGCGTCGATGCCGGGGATGTTGTTCTTGATCGCCCCTTCCATGACGGAAAGGCCGTTCTTCACATCGACCACATGTTCCGTGCCGTCGTGCTCGATGTAGGTGATCTTGGTCATACGCTCCCCTTGACGCCTCTTCTTCTCGGGTCGCCGATTTAGGCGACGACCTCTTTCATGGAAACTGACGAATCCGCAAGCCTGTCGGCGGCGACGAGCTTGCGGGACCCGATGAGTTGCTTGCCGACCATGAATTCGGGCGGCGCGTTGACGGCCTCGACGGCCTGGACCTGGTCGCCCTTCAGATGGAAGACGGCGAACTTGGCCGCGGCCGGATCGCCGCGCACGATGATGCGGTCGGCGTCGAACGGCAGGCCGGCGATCTGGAGCTTCAGGTCGTACTGGTCGGACCAGAACCAGGGCACCTCCGGCGTCGGCGCGGCGCGGCCGGCGATCGCGCTGGCGACGACCTTGGCCTGCTCCAGCGCGTTGGGCACGCTCTCCAGCCGGAATTGGCGATCGTAGAGCGGCAGCGGCCGGTGGGTGACGTCGCCGATGGCGTAGACGGCGGGGTCGGCCGTGCGGGCTTCGAGATCCACGACCACGCCGTTGACGCACTCCAGCCCGGCCTCGCGGGCGATCTCGTCGTTGGGGATGGCGCCGACCCCGACCAGGGCGGCGTCGCAGTCGATGACGCGGTCGTCGGACAGGCGCACGCGGCGGATCTGGCCGTTCTCGCCCTCGAAGGCCTTCACCTCGACGCCCAGCTCGAACGCCACGCCGCGCTGCTCGTGGTAGCCGGTGAAGAAGTCGGACAGGACGTTGCAGGCCACCCGGGCCAGGATGCGCGCCTCCCGCTCGACGACCAGGGCGTGGGCGCCGAGCGCCCGGGCCGAGGCGGCCGCCTCCAGCCCGACATAGCCGCCGCCGATGACGGCCAGGCGCTTGCCCTCGCCCAGCGCCGCCTTCAGCGCCTCGGCGTCGGCCGCGGTGCGCAGCTCCAGCACGCCGGCCAGGTCCGCGCCAGGGATCGGCAGCTTCCGCGCCCGGGCGCCGGTGGCGATGATCAGGACGTCGTAGGACACCGTTTCGCTGTTCGACAGCACGACGGTCTTGGTTCCGCGGTTCAACGAGACGGCGCGGACGCCCAGCTTCAGGTCGCAGCCGTTCTCGGCGTACCAGTCGGCGTCCTTGAGCGCGAGGCTGTCGGCGTCGGCCTCGCCCTTGAGCCAGGCCTTGCTCAGCGGGGGGCGTTGGTAGGGCGGGATCGGCTCGTCGCCGACCAGCACGATCGGGCCCTCGTGGCCGTACTGGCGCAGGAAGGCCGCCGCCGAGCCGCCCGCGTGGCCCGCGCCGAGGATCAGGACTTTCGCACTCAGATCGGCCAACGCCGCCCTCCCAAGTCTCTTATAAACGTGACGACCCCGTCACTTTTTTGCAAGCGGCGTCGTCATCCCGGATGGCTCCACCAGAACCAGCCATAGAACACCAGCCAGCCCAAGGTGAAGACGCCGAGCGCCGCCGGTCGGGAAACCCGCTCTCCGATCAGCCGTCCGAGGAGGGCGAATCCGATGGCGACCAGCAGGAAGCGCGGGAGGCGCACCGGGAAGGCCGCGGCGGCCCAGGGCAGGGGAGCGACCCCCTGTCCGGGCGCCAGCATGGCGTAGACCTTATACGGCGTGCTGGTCGTCGGCCCCTCAAGCGCGGCGCGAAACCAGCCCTTGTCCCGCATGGCGCGGTCGGCGTCGGCGATCATGGCGTCGGAGACGGCCGGGACGGCGGCGACCGCCGCACGGGCGGCCTGGGGATCGCGGGCGCTCCAGCCGTACATCGCCAGCCCGCCGGCCATGGCCCCGGCCGCCGCCAGCCCTGCGGCCAAAGCGCCCATGCGAAAGCCTCGCCGCAGGGCGACGAGGCTGATCAGCACGTCCGGAACGATGAAGAACAGAAAACCCTCGGCGGCGCCCCAGAGGAGCGCCAGGAGACCGAAGGTCCGGGCCTTCGTCAGGCCACCCGCTCCACCATCATCTTCTTGATCTCGGCGATGGCCTTGGCCGGGTTCAGCCCCTTGGGGCAGACCTGGGCGCAGTTCATGATGGTGTGGCAGCGGTAGAGCTTGAACGGATCCTCGAGGGCGTCCAGGCGGTCGCCGGTCGCCTCGTCGCGGCTGTCGATCAGCCAGCGGTAGGCGTGCAGCAGGGTGGCCGGGCCGAGGTACTTCTCGCCGTTCCACCAGTAGCTCGGGCAGGAGGTCGAGCAGCAGGCGCAGAGGATGCACTCGTACAGGCCGTCCAGCTTGGAGCGGTCTTCCGGCGACTGGCGCCATTCCTTCTGCGGCTCGGGCGTTTCGGTGTGCAGCCACGGCTCGATCGAGGCGTACTGCGCGTAGAACAGGGTCAGGTCGGGAACCAGGTCCTTGACCACCGCCTGCGACGGCAGCGGGGCGATCTGGATCTCCTTGCCCGGAACCTCGGCCCAGCCATGGGTGCAGGCCAGGGTGTTGCGGCCGCCGATGTTCATGGCGCAGGAGCCGCACACGCCTTCGCGGCACGAGCGGCGGAAGGTCAGGGTCGGGTCGATGTCGTTCTTGATGTGGATCAGCACATCCAGGAGCATCGGGCCGCAGGCGTCGACGTCGACGTCATAGGTGTCCCAGCGCGGGTTCTCGGTCCCTTCCGGGTCGTAGCGGTAGATCTTGAACGTCTTGACCCGCTTCGCGCCGGCCGGGGCCGCGTAGTGCTTGCCCTTGCCGATCCGGGAATTCTTGGGGAGCGCGAGTTGAACCATGCCGCCGCTTCACTTCGATAACCTAGCCTGGGCGATCATCTAGAACCGGATGCGGCCCCTGTCCACGTCGGACAGGGGCCGTTCCGTCGCGTCAGGGCGCGGAAGTCCCCGGCATGGGCGCCGATTCGGCCTTTCCACCGTACCAGTCGATGTTCCGCGTCAGCCACATCGCCACGCTCAGGCCCACGAAGGCGGCCAGCGAGCCGGTCAGCAGGGCGAAGTCCTCCAGCCGCATCAGCAGGTAGATCAGGCCGTAGACCGCCGAGAAGATGACCAGCGCCTGGACGCTGTACCGTTTGGCCTTGAAGGCCGCCCCGGCGTAGAGGCCGATCAGCCCCACGGTGGCCGCTGCCGCTATGATGAAGCCCAGGTCGAAGCCGATGTACTCCGACAGGCTGAGCAGCAGCAGGTAGAAGACCATCTGCGCCAGGCCGATCAGGATGTACTGGGCCGGGTGCAGACGGCGGCCGGACAGGGCCTCGAACACGAAGAAGGTCAGGAACACCAGGCCGACGAACATGACCGCGTACTTCAGGGCGCGGATGACGTTCTGGTACGGGTTGTTGGTGCGCAGGAAGCTGACGCCCAGGTCCTTCTGGCCCAGTTCGCCGATCGAGACCGCGCCGCTGGGGCCCTGGTCGGCCATGCCGCGGGCCATGAAGGGCACGCTCCAGTTGGCCGTGAAACGCCCGTCCTTGGAGACGTGGGTGGTGGGCAGGAAGCCGCCGTCGAAGCTGGGCGCCGGCCAATCGCCGCTGATCGAGACCTGGGTGGCCTTGGCGAACGGCAGGACCGCCACGCGCTGGGCGCCGGTGAAGGTCAGCTTGGTCTTCAGCGCGCCGCCGTTGAGCAGCGGGGCGGCGGGCGCCGAGACCAGGCCGAAGCGACCGCCTTCGCCGCCGCTGTTGTAGCGGCCGCTCTCGGAGGCGACTCCCTCGGCGAAACCAGGCTTGCCGAGATTGATTCCCGAAGCGGGGGCGAAGGCCAGGCGGCTCTCGCCCGCCGGCGTGGTCACGGTCGCGACGGGGTCGAGCTTGCCGCCGCGGAGGTCGGAGAAGCCCAGCACGACCTGGGCCCGGCTCCAGTCGACGACCGCGCCGGCCGGCAGGTTCGGCGCCGCCGGCGGGGCGCTGAAGGTCGCGCTGATGTCGACGACGGCGCTGTAGACCGGCACCTCGAAGATGCCGCGCTTGCGGGTGTCGGTCTTGACCGCGACATTTGCCGTCCCGGTGTCGGCCGAGATCACGTACCAGTCGGTGATCGCTTCCGCGCCGGGCTTGGCGGGGATGGTGTAGGGCGCGACCAGGACCGGCCCCAGCACCTGCTGGGCGCCGCCCTGCATGGCGGAAACCTCGCGCACGACCTTGTCCGACCGGCTCGAGCGGTCGGCGATCAGGGCCCACACGAACAGGGCCGGGATGGTCATCACCAGGGCCAGGGCGCAGACCAGCAGGGCCTTGCCGCCCCAGCCGGTGGACCTCGGCTTGATGGGTATCTTGATGTGGTCGTTTCCAACGTCGGACATCGCGCCCTCCATGAATGTGAGTGATTGTTCACATGCAATCGGCGCCGATGCAAGCGTTTGCTCACGCCTCGCCATCGCTGAGGAGACGACAGCCGTGTGCAGGGACGATGGAGGGCTGGCTGAGGGCCGGCGAAAGTCGCGGGAGCCTCAAATGCAGAACGCCGCCCGTCGGGGTCGACGGGCGGCGTTCGAAAGCCGGTCTGTGGCCTGAGCCTAGTACACCCGCGCCTTGGGCGGGATGTAGTCGATCTCGTTGGTCATCGTGTAGCTGTGGACCGGCCGGTAATCGATCGTGACCTTGCCGGTCGCGTCGTCGAACGAGGCCAGGGTGTGCTTCATCCAGGTCTCGTCGTTGCGATCCGGGAAGTCCTCGCGGGCGTGGGCGCCGCGGCTCTCGGTCCGGTTCAGCGCGCCGTTCACCGTCACGGCGGCCTGTCCGATCAGGTTGTCGAACTCCAGCGTCTCCATCAGGTCGCTGTTCCAGATCAGACCGCGGTCGGTCACGCCGATGTCCTTGCGGGCGTCGTGGACGGCCTGGATGCGCTTCACGCCGCTTTCCAGCGATTCGCCGGTGCGGAACACGGCGGCGTCTTCCTGCATGGCCTTCTGCATTTCAAGGCGCAGCGAGGCGGTCGAGCGCGGGCCGGCGGCGTGGCGCAGGCGGTCGAAACGGGCGATGTGGCTCACGACCGCGTCGGACTTCAGCTCGGGCTGGGTCGCGCCGGGCTTCAGGGCCTCGGCGCAGCGCAGGCCGACCGCGCGGCCGAACACCACCAGGTCGATCAGGCTGTTGGAGCCCAGGCGGTTGGCGCCGTGCACCGATACGCAGGCGGCTTCGCCCACGGCCATCAGGCCCGGGACGACCTTGTCGACGTTGTCGCCGTCCTTGACCACGACCTCGCCGTGGAAGTTCGTCTGGATGCCGCCCATGTTGTAGTGGACGGTCGGCAGGACCGGGATCGGCGCCTTGGTGACGTCGACGCCCGAGAAGACCTTGGCCGTCTCGGAGATGCCGGGCAGGCGCTCGTGCAGGATCTTCGGGTCCAGGTGATCCAGGTGCAGGAAGATGTGGTCCTTGTTCGGACCCACGCCGCGGCCTTCTCGGATCTCGATGGTCATGGCCCGGCTGACCATGTCGCGCGGCGCCAGATCCTTCACGGTCGGCGCGTAGCGCTCCATGAAGCGCTCGCCCTCGGAGTTGGTCAGGTAGCCGCCTTCGCCGCGGGCGCCTTCGGTGATCAGGCAGCCGGCGCCGTAGATGCCGGTCGGGTGGAACTGCACGAACTCCATGTCCTGCAGCGGCAGGCCGGCGCGCAGCACCATGGCGTTGCCATCGCCGGTGCAGGTGTGGGCCGAGGTGGCCGAGAAGTAGGCGCGGCCATAGCCGCCGGTGGCCAGGATCACCCGCTGCGCCTGGAAGCGGTGCAGGGTGCCGTCGTCGAGCTTCCAGGCGGTGACGCCGCGGCACTCGCCGTGTTCCATGATCAGGTCGAGCGCGAAGTACTCGATGAAGAACTCGACCGAGTGGCTCAGCGACTTGCCGTACATGGTGTGCAGCATGGCGTGGCCGGTGCGGTCGGCCGCGGCGCAGGTGCGCTGGATCGGCGCCTCGCCGTAGTTCTTGGTCATGCCGCCGAAGGCGCGCTGGTAGATCTTGCCCTCTTCCGTCCGCGAGAACGGAACGCCCCAGTGCTCCAGCTCATAGACGGCCGCCGGCGCGTTGCGGGTCAGGTACTCGATGGCGTCCTGGTCGCCCAGCCAGTCGGACCCCTTGACGGTGTCGTACATGTGCCAGCGCCAGTCGTCGTGGCCCATGTTGCCGAGCGACGCCGAGATGCCGCCCTGGGCGGCGACGGTGTGCGAGCGGGTCGGGAAGACCTTGGTCACGCAGGCGGTGCGCAGGCCGGCCTGGGCGCAGCCCAGCGCGGCGCGGAGGCCCGAGCCGCCGGCGCCGACGACGACGACGTCGAACTTGTGGTCGATGAACTTGTAGGCCGACATCAAAAGGCTCCGGTGAGGGCCACCTTCAGGATGGCGAAGACGCCCAGCGCCGCGCCGAGGACGCTGACGGCCAGGTTCAGGAGAAGCAGGGCGGACTTGGAGACGAAGCCGTAGACATAGTCTTCGATGACGACCTGGATCGTCAGCCGCAGATGGTGGAGGCCGACGACAATCAGCAGGCTCAGCAGGACGGCGTTCAGCGGCTGGGCGACCCAGGCGGTGGCCAGGGCCCAGTCCTTGCCGGCCAGGCGGATGGCGGCGAACACGCCCCACAGGCCGAGCGGGATCAGGGCCAGGCCGGTGACGCGCTCGACGATGAAGTGGCCGACGCCGTGCTTGGCGGCGCCCAGGCCGCGGGCTCGGGACAGCGGGGTGCGGAAGGCGGAGGGACCGGTCATCAGAGGGCTCCCGTCGCGCCGGCCAGGACCCAGGTCACCACGGTGGCGACCGCGGCGAAGACGATGCTGGCGATGGTCATGGTGTCGGCGAACTTCTTGTCGAAGCCCTTGCCGGTGTCCCAGATGGCGTGGCGCACGACGCTCGACAGCTGGAAGAACAGCGCGAAGGTCAGGCCGAACAGCACCAGCTTGCCGAGCGGCGAGCCGAGCAGGCTCTTGAACACCGCGTAGGCCTCCGGACCCGAGGCCAGGGCGACGGCCCAGCCGACCAGGATCAGGGCGCCCACGTACAGCCCCATCAAGCAGGCGCGGTGGAGGATGGAGCCCAGCATGGTCACATGCCAGCGCCAGACCTGGAGGTGAGGCGAAAGGGGCCGCTCGCGGACCCTCGGCGAGGCTTCGGTCATCTTGGACTCGTTGCTGCACAGGCGAAGAAACGTTGCCGCTTTTAAGCCTCGATCAGGGGGTGTCAACGAAACCGGGCTTGTTGCGAACTGGTCGCACGACTTGTCCCGGTCTCTCGCCGACGACTTCCTCTAGGATAGGCGCAGGCGAACGCCGCGGTCACGGAAGCGATCCATCCGGCCTCCCGTCATCGCCAGGGCGCTCCGGCCAGCACCTGTTCGAGCGTGTACGACTTCGCAACGGCGCCGCTTCGACCCGACAGCGGATTTGACCTGTCGAGAAAGATGGCCGGCGAGCCCGGCCGAATGTCATAGAAATCGTCCGACCAGGGCGCCATGCGGAACTCGGCGAGGTACTGTGCGAGCAGCTCGGGCGGGAAACGGTCCCGCTTCTTCGGCAAGTCGTATCGATCGGCTTCCTCGAAATCGAAACGCTCCCCGGCCTCCTCGAACACCCACCGACCGCCATCGTTGGCGGCGGCGATGGAGCGTCGGATGCCCAGCACGGGATCGCCCCCCAACTCGGGCGGCGCGTAGACCTCCCATATCACGGCGGGCCACCGAGCGCCGTCCGGCGAGCGGCACACCCTCATGGCCCTCACGCGCATGTGCTGAGCAAGAAAGGACATCGGCGGAAACGGATCCGAACCGGCGACGCCGTTCTGGAAGAACGCCGTCCAGCCCGACAGGGTGCTCACGAAGAGACGCCGGTCCGTCACCGCCGACAGCGGCTCCAGTCGGGCCAGCGAGGCGGCCAGCGACGACGTGATCTCTTCGCGGCGATAGTGGATTCCGAGTCCGCCGTGCCAGGCCGCGAACTCGGACGCAACGGCGGCCGCCGGAGCCTCGATCAGCCCCATGTCGGAGGTCACCGGATGCCAGCGTCGGATTTCCATGGAGCAGCCCGATCGGCGAAGCGTGAAGCGACGCCCCGCTCTACCTTAGTCCCTGATCCGCTCAAGCCAATCCGCCGACCGCATCTCCTGCAGGCGTGACACGGTTCGCTCGAACTCGAAGGCGCCGTCGCCTTCCGGATACAGGGCTTCGGGCTCAACGGCGGCGACGGCGATCAGCTTGGCCTGGGCTTCGTACAGGGCGTCGACCAGGGTGTTGAAGCGCCGGGCGGCGTCCCGTTTGCCGGCCGACAGCTGCGGGACGTCTTCCAGGAATATCGTGTGGAAGCGGTCGGCGATGGCCAGGTAGTCCTGCGGCCCGAGGGCGTGGTCGCACAGACTCGTGAAGCTGGCGCGCAGCAGACCGCCGCTGGCGCGCGGCAGGTGCAGCTTGCGGCCGAGCACCTCCAGCGTGGCGCCGGTTTCCGGAGCGCCGTCCAGCATGTCGGCCCACAGCCGGTCGAACTCGGCCTCGGTTTCCGGCGTGATCGGCGACAGCCAGGTCCGCGCGCCGCGCAGGCGGTCCAGGCGGAAGTCGGTCGGCCCGCGCACCGCCACCACCTCCAGCTTCTCCTTCAGCAGTTCGATGAAGGGGACGAAGAGCTGGCGGTTGATGCCGTTCTTGTAGAGGTCGTCCGGCGGCCGGTTGGACGTGGCCACCAGGGTCACGCCCAGGCCGAACAGCGCCTCGAACAGCCGGCCCAGGATCATGGCGTCGGCGATGTCGGTGACCTGCAGCTCGTCGAAACAGAGCAGGCGGGCGTCCTTGGCCACCAGCTCGGCGGTCGGGACGATCGGGTCGTCTCCCTTCGCCTGGCCGAAGCGGGCTTTGCGGGCCGCCGCGTCGCCCTTGCGCCAGGCGTCGATGCTGGCGTGGACCTCGGCCATGAAGACGTGGAAGTGGACCCGGCGCTTCTTCGAGACCGGGGCGGACTCGTAGAAGAGGTCCATCAGCATGGACTTGCCGCGGCCGACCGGACCCCAGAGGTAGATGCCGCGCGCGCCCTTGGGCTTGCGGAACAGCGAGGAGAGGCCGGCCGGTTCGCCCAGAGCGTTCAGGTCGCCTTCCAGGCGCGAGAAGGCCGACAGCGCGGCTTCCTGCGCGGCGTCGGGGCGGATCTCTCCGGAGGCGAGGCGCTCACGGTAGGCGGCGCGGACGGACTGGGGCATCGCCCAAGCGGTTAGCGCGGCCGGCGCGTCACATCAATGTCCGCCTACAGCCCCAGGTCCTTGCGGACGTAGCGGTAGGTCTCGGCCTTCTCGCAGGCGCAGGCCTTCATCTTCCCGTCCTTGGTCCACCAGATCAGCAGCGGATAGGCGAACTTGACCCCGTTGGCCTTGAGCAGCGGGGTCAGATCCTCGACCAGGTCCCGGCCGGCGGCCACCACGGCGGTGCGGGCCATGTCGCCGTCGGCCGGCGGGATGCCGGCGGCGGTCCAGGCGTCCGGCGGCGTGGCGTCCCATCGCTCCAGCAGCGGCCAGCTGCGGTTGAGCCAGAGCTCGGCGACGGTCGCCCGCTCCGGCGGGGTCGACTTCTGCACGCCGTTGTACTCGCCGCGGGCGATCATGATCACCCGGGTGTCGACCTGGGCCTTGTGCAGGTCGGGGAACTGCTCCTGGGTGAAGCGGACGCAGTCCGGGCATTTCCGGAAGCTGACCATGTAGAGCTTGGGCCCGTTCAGATGGGGCGACACCCAGCCCGACTGTTCGACCAGCTTGGCGATCTCGGCCTGGTGTTTCGTGATCGTCTTCGGGCGCCAGCGCAGGTCCAGCCACCACCACCCGCCCAACCCGCCGACGAGAAGGACGGCGATCACGATGACCCAGGCGATCAGCTTCTTCATGGACTTTCCTCGCAAGCGGCGTGCGATCCTTCGCTTCTATCCCTTGACTGTCGGCCGCGGGCAAGGCGCTCTCCCGATCCGTTTCCGGAGTTTACCTTGTCGCGCCACCCGCCTCCGCCGCCGCTGTCGGACGTCCCGCTCGAGCCGGGCCTCTATGTCGTGGCCACGCCGATCGGCAATCTGCGCGACATCACCCTGCGGGCGCTGGACGTCCTGAACGGCTGCGACCTGCTGCTGGCCGAGGACACCCGGGTGACCGGCAAGCTGCTGGCCGCCTACGGCATCCGCAAGCCGCTGCTGCGCTACGACGAGCACGCCGCCGAGCGCGCCCGGCCGAAGATCCTGGAGGCGCTGGAAGCCGGCCGGCGCGTGGCCCAGGTCTCCGACGCCGGCACGCCCCTGGTGTCCGACCCGGGTTTCCGGTTGGTGGGCGAGGCGGTGGCGGCCGGCCATCGGGTGTTCCCGATCCCCGGCGCCTCGGCTCCCTTGGCGGCCCTGACCCTGGCCGGCCTGCCCACGGACCGGTTCCTGTTCGCCGGCTTCGCGCCGACCAAGAGCGGGCAGCGCCGGACCTTCTTCGAGGAGTTCGCCGCCGTTCGCGCGACCCTGATCTTCTTCGAGACCGGTCCGCGGCTGCGCGCCAGCCTGACCGACATGGCGGCCGTGTTCGGCGGCGACCGGCCGGCGGCCGTGACCCGCGAACTGACCAAGTTCTACGAGACCGCGATCCGGGGCTCGCTCGACGCCCTGATCGCCGCCCCGGGCACCGACGATCCCAAGGGCGAGATCGTCGTCCTGGTCGGGCCGGGCGAGGCCAAGGCCGCGACCGAGGTCGACGCCGACGCGGCCCTGGCTGAGGCCCTGACCCGCTTGCCGCCGGGAGAGGCCGCCTCCGAGGTGGCCAAGGCGTTGGGTCTGAACCGCCGCGACCTCTACCGCCGGGCCTTGGCCCTCAAGGACGCGCCGTGACCTCCGCCCGCAGCGCGCGCGGCGCCCGGGCCCGGCTGTCGGGTCACCGGGGCGAAATCGTCGCGGCGTTGTGGCTGATGGCCAAGGGTTATCGCATCCTCGGCTTCCGGCTGGCCTCGCCGCAGGGCGAGATCGACCTGCTGGCCCTGCGCGGACGGGTCCTGGCCGTGGTCGAGGTCAAGCGCCGGGCGACGGTCGAGCTGGCGCTGGAGGCCGTCCACCAGGGTCAGCGTGAGCGGCTGCGGCGCGCGGCCGCGGCGATCGCGGCGGGGCGGCCGGCGCTGCGCGACGCCACGGTGCGGCTGGACCTGATGGCGCTCGCGCCCGGCCGGTTGCCGCGGCATGTTCCCGACGCCTGGCGGGGCGAGTAGGGTTCGGCCATGACCCGGGAAGAGGCGGAGCATTTCCTCGCGGACGCGGGGCGGCTGGCCGACGAGGCGTTCCCGCTGTTCGCGGCGGCGCTCGCCTGCGCGGTCCATGACGACCCTGAGCGTGATGTCGACCAGGCTCAAGTCGTGGCCGACGAGGGCGCGGTCCGTCTGGCGGCGCGGCTGGAGCGGGAGTCGCCGGAGGAGGCGATCGCCGAGGCCATGGCCGGCGACCTTCGGCTGCAGGGCGACCTGTTCACCTATGACCATCTCGACAACGCCGACGTGATCGCCGTGGCCCAGCGGCGGCGCGGCATTCCGGTCTCGCTCGGGGTCTTCTACCTGCACGCCGCCCGGCGCTGCGATCTGGACGTGCGCGGCGTCGACTTCCCCGGTCACTTCCTGCTGCGCATCGAGAGCCTGGAGGGGCCGCTGGCCCTGGACCCGTTCAGCGAGGGGCGGGTGGTGCTGCCGTCCGAGCTGTCGCGGCGGGCGCTGCGCACCGGCCTGACGCCGGACGTGGCCGGGCGGTTGGACCTGCTGATGACGCCGGTCAGCGACCGGGCGGTGCTGATCCGCCTGCAGAACAACATCTTCGCCCGCGCCCAGGCGGCGGGGGACTACGCTCGCGCCGAACGGTCGGCCCTCCGGCGGGCCTTGCTCGATCCGCTGGACCACCGGCCCTGGCTCGACGTCGCCGCCGCCCGCGAGGGTCAGGGCGCCTTGGCCGGGGCGCTGGAGGCCCTGGGTCGGGCCCAGCAGCTCGACGGCGGCGCGGCCATCGCCGCCCGCGCGGCGCGGGAACGGGTGCGGCTCCGCCTGAACTGAAGCCCTGCCCCTGGCGAAGGCGCGGGGGAGTGGCTAAGTCGGAAGCGCCGGCTCCCCGGCGTCAGAAGGAAGCTCCCATGTCGCTGAAGGTCGCCGTGCAGATGGATCCGATCGAACGGATCAACATCGAGACCGACACCACCTTCCTGATGATGATGCAGGCCCAGGCGCGCGGGCATCGGCTGTGGGTCTACACGCCCGACAAGCTGTCGCTGGAGGAGGGCCGCGTCACGGCTCGCGCCCGGCCGGTGCGGCTGAAGGCGGTCAAGGGCGACCACGCCGAGTTCGGCGAGACCGTCGTTCTGGACCTGGCCGAGCAGATCGACGTGGTGCTGATGCGCCAGGATCCGCCCTTCGACATGGCCTACATCACGGCCACCCACTTCCTCGACAAGGTCCACCCCAGGGTCCTGGTGGTGAACAATCCGACCGAGGTGCGCAACGCGCCGGAGAAGCTGTTCGTCACCGACTTTCCGGGCGTGCAGCCGCCGACCCTGATCACCAGCGACGTCGAGGCCATCTACGACTTCCGCGCCCGGCACGGCGACATGGTGTTGAAGCCGCTGCACGGCGGGGGCGGTTCTGGCGTGGTGCGTCTGCGGGCGGACGACCCCAATCTCGACGCCCTGCTGGAGCTGCACGCCCTGATCGGGCGGGACCAGGTCATCGCCCAGAAGTTCATCCCGGCGGTCAGCAAGGGCGACAAGCGCATCCTGCTAGTCGACGGCGAGCCGGTCGGGGCCATCAACCGCGTGCCGGCCGAGGGCCAGGTGCGGTCGAACCTGGCGCGTGGCGGCCGGGCCGAGGCGGTGGAGCTGACCGCCCGCGATCAGGAGTTGTGCGCCATCATCGGGCCGGAGCTGAAGCGACGCGGCCTGCTGTTCGTCGGCATCGATGTGATCGGCGACTATCTGACCGAAATCAACGTCACTTCGCCGACCGGCGCCCAGCAGCTCAAGCGGTTCGGCGGCCCCGACGCGACGGAGGTGCTCTGGACCCGGATTGAAGAAATCCGATCCAAAGGATGAATTGTGTCAGTTAGCTGACTGATAAGTTTCAATTTCCCATTTAGTTCTCTTTTCGTTCTTGATCCATGCTGCCCGGTATGGTTGCATCTGTGGATAAGTCCACGGAGCGCTTAACCGGGAGGGGGCATGGTCGCGCGCGTTGTGACGGTGGCGTTTCAGGGCGTCGAGGCGCGGCGGGTCGACGTCGAGGTCCAGCTGACCGGCGGCGAGAGCGCCATCGTCGTCGTCGGGCTCGGCGACAAGGCCGTGGCGGAAAGCCGCGAGCGGGTGCGGGGGGCCTTCACGGGCTTGGGGCTTTCGGTTCCGGCCAAGCGGATCGTGGTCAACCTGGCCCCCGCCGATCTGCCCAAGGAGGGCAGCCACTACGATCTGCCGATCGCCCTGGCGATCATGGGGGCGATGGGCGTCGTCCCGCCCGACGCGCTGGAAGGGTGGGCCGCGGTCGGGGAACTGTCGCTGGACGGCACGATCGCGCCGGTCGCCGGGGTGCTGCCGGCGGCGGTGGCGGCCGGGGCGATGGACATGGGCCTGATCTGCCCCGAACCGTCCGGGCCGGAGGCGGCCTGGGCCGGCGGGACGCGGGTGTTGGCGCCGCGGTCGCTGATCGGGCTGATCAACCATCTGCGGGGCAGCCAGCTGCTATCCGAGCCGAAGCCGGGGCCGATGGTCGACGGCGGCCGGGTTCCCGACCTGCGCGAGGTGAAGGGTCAGGAACAGGCCAAGCGGGCGCTGGAGATCGCCGCGGCCGGCGGCCACAACCTGCTGTTCTCGGGCCCGCCCGGCTCAGGCAAGTCGATGCTGGCTCAGCGCCTGCCCGGCATCCTGCCGCCCCTGTCGGCGGCGGAGTTGCTGGAGACGTCGATGATCCATTCCGTGGCCGGACTGATCGCGCGGGGCGAGCTGACGCGGGCGCGGCCCTTTCGTGCTCCGCACCACTCCGCCAGCATGGCCGCCCTGACCGGCGGGGGTCTGAAGGCCAAGCCGGGCGAGGTCTCGCTGGCCCACAACGGCGTCCTGTTTCTCGACGAGCTGCCGGAGTTCAGTCCCCAGGCGCTGGACAGCCTGCGCGCGCCGCTGGAGACGGGCGAGGTGATGGTCGCCCGCGCCAACGCCCACATCCGCTACCCCGCGCGCGTCCAGCTGGCGGCCGCGCAGAACCCCTGCCGCTGCGGTCACGGCGGCGCCGGCAAGGGTTGGTGCGGCAAGGCGCCGAGGTGCCAGCGCGACTACCAGGGGCGGGTCTCGGGGCCGCTGCTGGACCGGATCGACCTGCAGATCGACGTCCCGCCGGTCAGCGCCGCCGACCTGTCCCTGCCGCCGCCGTCGGAGGGGACGGCCGAGGTGGCCGCCCGGGTGGCGGCCGCTCGCGCGCTGCAGGTCGAGCGGGCGGAGCGGCTGGACGGGGCCGTGCTGAACGCCCGCGCCGAGGGGGACTTCCTCGAGCGGATCGCCGGTCTGGACGCCGCGGCGCGCGACCTGCTGACCCGTGCGGCCGAGGCCGGCGGCCTGACCGCGCGGGGCTGGACCCGGGCGCTGCGACTGGCCCGGACCATCGCCGACCTGGACGGCGCCGACAGGGTCAAGCGCATCCATGTGGCGGAGGCGCTGATCTATCGCCGGGTCGCCGCGGCGGCGGAGATGGCGGGGTAGGGGCTCCCTCTATCACCGTATGTCCCGGCGAAGGCCGGGACCCAGATCCGGCCTGAGCATTCGGACCGATCCGCTGGGACGACGCCCGCGACGGGGGCCCGGCCTTCGCCGGGACACACGGGCAGAGGGGCCGGGATGAATGTCCGGAAAACCTATCGCGTTCCCGTTCGAACGGTTGAGCGAGCCGCGGCGTCGCACTACTTCCCAGCGGGGCCGCTTGGGCCGGAAGAGCGTGAGTAGCGAGGCCATGGCGTCCCGACAGGCCGTGCTGGGCATGGAGCAAGCGAGTTTTCACCACGGGTCGACGCCCGTGTTCGAGAGCCTGTCCTTCCTGCTCGACGGCGACCGCACCGCCCTGGTCGGCGAGAACGGCGCCGGCAAGTCGACGCTGCTGCGCTGCCTGACCGGCGAACTGGAACTCGACAGCGGCCAGGTCGTCCGGTCGCGCGGCCTGCGGGTCGGCGTCCTGCCCCAGGACACGCCGCCGGCGTTCGCCGACCTGACGGTCCGCGAGGCGCTTCGCCGGTCCCTGGAAAAGATCGGCGCGGGGGACGACGACTGGCGCATCGACGTGTTGCTGGACGAACTGGCCCTGCCGCCCGAGATGGCCGAGCAGCGCTTCGGCGCTTTGTCGGGCGGCTGGCAACGGCTGATGCTGATCGCCGGCGCGGCTCGCCTGGAAGAGCCCGACATCCTGCTGCTCGACGAGCCGACCAACCACCTGGACCTGGGCAACATCGCCACGCTCGAGCGCTGGCTGATGGTCGAGTTCGACATCCCGATGCTGATCGTCTCGCACGATCGCGAGTTCCTGAACCGGGTCACCGACCGGACGCTGTTCCTGCGCCGCGACGGCGTCCACGCCTTCCGTACGCCCTTCACGGTCGCCCGCGAGGAGCTGCTGCGCCGCGATGCGGTCGCCGCCTCTCAGCGCAGGCTGGAGGAGAAGGAGATCCGTCGCCTGGAGGCCGCCGCGGCCCGCTACAAGGTCTGGGCGGTGAAGAACCCGGACCTCAACAAGCGCAAGGCGGCGATCGAGACCCGCATCGCCCGGATCGAGGGCGATCGCACCGAAACCTATGTGGCGCGCGAGCGGCGCCTGGAACTGTCGGACGCCGAGATCGACGCCAAGGTCGCGCTGCGGGTCCAGGGCCTGACCGTGACCACGCCCGACGCCGGCCGGACGCTGCTGACGATCGATCGCCTGACTCTGTCAGCGGGCGACCGGATCGCGCTGCTGGGCGTCAACGGCGCCGGCAAGTCGACCCTGCTCGCCGCCCTGGCCGCGGCCTTCGACCCGGCGCTGGCGCACTACGACGGCCAGGCGGCGATCCGGTTCAACCCGGCGACGCGGCTGGCGGTGTTCGACCAGTCCATGCGGGACCTGCCCCTGAAGCGGAGCCTGCTGGACTACGTCGCGGCCGCGCCGGAGGCGACCGACAAGGACGCCGCGCGCCTGCTGGCCCAGGCCGGCTTCTCCTACATCCGCGTCCAGCAGCCGATCGGCCTGCTCAGCTACGGCGAGCGGTCGCGGCTGATGTTCCTGCGCATGAAACTGGAGCGGCCGAACCTCTATCTGCTCGACGAGCCGACCAACCATCTCGACATCGAGGGCCAGGAGGCGCTCGAGGCGCAGCTCGAGGAGTCGGACGTGTCCTGCCTGTTCGTGTCGCACGACCGCTACTTCACCCGGACGGCGGCGACCCGCTTCCTGGAGATTCGCCGCGGCCGGCTGGTCGAGGTCGACGACCCCGACGCCTTCTTCGACGCCCAGATCGGCTGAGGGGCCAGCTCCACCTCATCCGGTCGCCCCGGCGAAGGCCGGGGCGACCGGTGTTGAAGGCGCGCCGGGCGATTCTTCACGATTGCTCAACCACGCGCTGATTTCCTGATCCCAGGTTCAGGTCATGAGGGTGGTCATGGCGCGTCGCAGAAGCGGCACTGAGGAGTTCCTCGGCGACATCGTCGAGGCGTTGAAGGCCTACGGTGGGGCGGCGCATCGGTCGCTGATCGTGGAGCGGGTCGCCCTCTCGCGCGATCGTCGCGGCGATCCCCGGCCCGCGGACATCGACATCGTCCAGCTGTTCGAACGCCACTGCGACGGCAGCGGCCGCGACCTGTTCCGGCTGCCGTTCGGCGCCGGCTCCCACCGCTGGGCGTTGGCCGGAGCGCACTGAACGACTCCGCGTCGGCCGTGGACGGGTGTAGGCTCCCGCCGAGCCCGATATTCGGCTGGAGGTCAGCATGAGCCAGGGTGTTCAGCTTCTGGTGGGCACGCGCAAGGGCGCGTGGATCTTCCGCAGCGACGCGCGTCGCGAGGCCTGGGCGGTCGACGGGCCGCATTTTCTCGGCAGTATCGTCAACCATCTGGTGCTCGACCCGCGCGACGGCCGCACCCTGCTGATGGCGGCCAGCACCGGCCACCTCGGCCCTACCGTGTTCCGCTCGACCGACGGCGGCGCGAGCTGGACGGAAGCCGCGCGGCCGCCGGCCTTCGCCAAGGCGGCGGAGGGCGAGACGCCTCGGGCCGTCGACCATGCCTTCTGGCTGGAGCCCGGCCATGCCTCCGAGCCCGGCGTCTGGTGGGCGGGAACCTCGCCGCCGGGCCTGTTCGTCAGTCGCGACGGCGGCGGGACCTGGGACGGCGTCGCCGGCTTCAATGACAATCCGAAGTACTGGGACTGGTGTCCGGCCGACGGCGGCACGCCGGACGGGGCGTTGCTGAACCAGGTCCAGGTCGATCCGCGCGACGCGGCCCACATGTACATCGCCACCTCGACCGGCGGCGTGTTCGAGACCCTGGACCAAGGGACGAGCTGGCGGCCGCTGAACCGCAACGTCGAGGCCAACTTCTTCCCTGATCCGTATCCGGAGTACGGCCAGGACGCCCACTACATCGCCGTCCATCCGGCCATGCCCGACCGGCTGTACCAGCAGAACCACTGCGGCATTTATCGGCTGGACCGGCCCTCGGACGAATGGGTCCGGATCGGCAAGGCCATGCCGGAGGAGATCGGCGACATCGGCTTCACCATCGTGCCGCATCCGCGCGACCCGGACACCGCCTGGGTGTTTCCGATGGACGGCACGGACGTCTGGCCGCGGGTCAGCCCCGGCGGGCGGCCCGCCGTCTATCGCACCCGCGACGCCGGCGCCTCGTGGGAGCGCCAGGACGGCGGCTTCCCGCGGGAACAGGGCTGGTTCACGGTGAAGCGTCAGGCCTTCTGCGCCGATGCGCAGGCGCCGCTGGGTCTCTACCTCGGCACCACCGGCGGGGAGGTCTGGATGAGCGACGCCGAGGGCGAGGCCTGGCGGCCGATCGCCCGCCACCTGCCGGAGATCTACTCGGTCGTGGCGACCCCGCTCTGATGGTTCAGGTCCTGCTTCCGTCGCAGCTGCAGGCCTATTCCGGAGGCGCGTCGCGGGTCGAGGCGGCCGGCGCGACGATCGACGCCGTGCTGCGCGACCTGGACGGCCGCTATCCCGGCCTCCGGTTCCGGGTGATCGACGAGCAGGACCGTATCCGGCCGCATATGCGGATCTTCGTTGGGCGCGAGCGGGCCTTCGATGTCGCCGGCGCGCTGTGCGAGGGCGACGAACTGTTGATCTTCGGAGCCCTCAGCGGGGGTTAGGGCGGTTAGCGGGCGTTAAGCCGCGCCGAGTAGGCTCGTCCCATGCCCGAGAAAGCCCGCGCCATCACGCCCGAGCAACTGGCCACGCTGAGCCACGAGTTCCGCACGCCCCTGAACGGGGTGCTCGGCATGGCGCGCCTGCTGGAAGGCACGCGTCTGACCGCCGAGCAGAAGGCCTATGTCGCGGCCCTGCGCGAGAGCGGCGACCACCTGCTGTCCCTGGTCAACGACGTGCTCGACCTGGCGCGCCTGGGCGAGGGGCGGATCGAACTGCATCCGGCGCCGGTCGAGGCCGCCGACCTGCTGCGCCAGGCGGCGGAGCTGATGAGCACCCGCACCCAGGAGAAGGGCGTCGAGATCGCCTGGGCGGTCGCGCCCGGCTTGCCGCCGGTTCTGGCCGACGAGGGTCGGCTGCGGCAGATCCTGCTCAACTTCGCGGGCAACGCGGTGAAGTTCACGGAGACCGGCGGCGTGCTGCTGAGCGCCGAGGCGGCGCCGCGTCGGCGCATGCGCCTGACGGTGCGCGACACGGGGCCGGGCGTCCCGGCGGCGGCCCGGGCGCGGATCTTCGAGCCGTTCGTCCATGCGGATCCGGCCCATGGCGCGGCCGCGCTCGGCGGCGCCGGACTGGGACTGGCCATCGTCCGCCGCCTGGCCGAGGCGATGGGCGGCGAGGTCGGGGTCTCCGATGCGCCCGGCGGTGGGGCGGAGTTCTGGTTCGAGGCGCCGTTCGAGGCGGCGGGACCGGCCGTCCGTGCTCGGCCTCTGGCGCGCCGGGTCGTCGGGATCGCCTCGCCCAACTCGATCCTGCGCGAAGGCGCGGCGCGTCAGGTCGAAAGCCTGGGCGGCCGGGCGGTGGTGGCGGCCGACCGGGACGCCCTGATCGCCGCCGCCCCCACGGACGCCGTGCTGCTGATCGACAACGCCCTGGCCGGGAAACGGCCGCTGCGCGCGCCCGAGGGTCGGGCGAGCATCATCCTGCTGCGGCCCGACGAGCGCGGCCGCATCGCCAAGGCCCGGGCCGCGGGCTTCTCCGGCTATCTGATCAAGCCGCTACGCTCGGCCTCCCTGGCCGCCCGCGTGCTGGCCGCCGTCGGGGCGGAGCCGGCTGCGGCCCCGTCGCAGGACGACGACCGCGCCGCCGCGGCCGCCGCGCCGGGCGCGCGGGTGCTGCTGGCCGAGGACAATCCGATCAACGCCCTGCTGGCCCGCACCCTGCTCCAGCGCGAAGGGGCCCAGGTCGACCGCGCCGCCAGCGGCGAGGAGGCCGTCGCCGCCCTGGCCGCCGCCAGCTACGACCTGGTGCTGATGGACGTGCGGATGCCGGGCATGTCCGGGGTCGACGCGGCCCTGGCCCTGCGGGCGCGGGGCGTGAAGACGCCGATCATCGCCCTGACCGCCGACGCCTTCGAGGACGACCGCCGCGCCTGCCTGGCGGCGGGGATGGACGACTTCCTGGTGAAGCCCCTGACCGAGAGCGCCCTGCGCGCGGTCCTGACGCGCTGGGTCGGCTGGACGGACGCCGCCGGAGAGGCCAAGGTCGCCTCCTGATTTGCGGGGCCCGCGCCCCCTTTCCTAGGGTGGGAAGCGACGCCGATGAGCACGGAATCCGGGGCGAAGCCGACTCTGCTGCAGTCCCTGGCCATGTTCGGCGAGCGCCGCAGCCTGGTGATGCTCGGGCTCGGGTTCAGCTCCGGCCTGCCCTACATGCTGATCTTCGACACCCTGTCGCTGTGGCTGCGCGACGCCGGCTTGTCGCTGGCGGTGATCGGCTTCTTCAGCCTGGCGACGCTATCCTTCTCGTTCAAGTTCCTGTGGGCGCCGCTGATCGACCGGACGCGGGTGCCGGTGCTGCACGGCCTGCTCGGCCATCGCCGCGCCTGGATGCTGGTCTGCCAGGCGGCGATCATGGTCGGCCTGTGGCTGATCTCGGGGATCAATCCGGCGGCCAACCTGGGGCTGATGGCGGCCGTCGCCGTGGCGGTCGGCTTCGCCACCGCCTCGCAGGACATCGTCATCGACGCCTGGCGGATCGAAGTGACGGACGCCGAGGGGCAGGGGCCGCTCGTCGTGGCGGTGCAGTGGGGCTATCGCGGCGCCATGGTCCTGGCTGGCGCCGGGCCGCTGCTGCTGGCCGAACATTTCGGCTGGAACATCTCCTACGCCGCCATGGCCGTGGCGATGCTGGTGGGCGTGACCGCCACCCTCTGCGCGCCGCGCGAGAAGGAACACGCCGTCCGGCCGATCCACACAGAGGGCGTGAACCAGCCTCAGGCGCTGCAGATCCTGGAATGGGTCGTGCGGCTGGGGATCATGCTGCTGGGCGCGCTGCTGCTCGGCTCGGGCCTGGCGGGCGATGCGGAACTGCTGTCCAAGGTCGTGGGCGGCGAAGCCCTCGCGGAGGCCTGGAAGGCCAAGCCCAACGGCGTCTGGCTGCAGCTGGCGGGCGTCGCCGCCGGCCTGGTCGTGGTGATCCTGGCCGCCTGGCCGATCCCCGGCGTGAAGACCAAGCCCGGCGTCTACATGTCGACCGCCCTGGGCGAGCCGCTGGTCGAGTTCACCCGCCGTTTCTCCGGCGTGGCCGGGCTGATCCTGGCGACCATCTGCCTCTACCGGGTGTCGGACTTCGTCCTGAACATCATGAACCCCTTCTACCGGGACCTGGGCTTCTCGCTCACCGAGATCGCCGAGGTGCGCAAGGTGTTCGGGGTCGCGGCCTCGATCGTCGGGGTGTTCCTGGGCGGGCTGATCGTCACCCGGTTCGGACTGATGAAGGCGCTGATCCTGGGCGCCTTCGCCCAGCCGCTGAGCAACCTGGCGTTCGGCTGGCTGGCGATGTCGGGGCATGACGTGCCGGCGCTGTTCGTGGCCATCGGCATCGACAACGTGGCCGGCGGCGTCGCCGGCACGGCGCTGATCGCCTACATGTCGAGCCTGACCACGACGGGCTTCACGGCGACCCAGTATGCGCTTTTCTCGTCGCTGTACGCCTTGCCCGGCAAGCTGATCGCGTCACAGTCCGGGCGGCTGGTCGAGGCCTCCGCCAAGATGGCCGAGGCGGGCGGTCCGCCGGCGGTGTTCAAGGGGCTGTTCGACCGCCTGCCGCCGGAGAGTTTCGGCGCCGCCGGGGCCAAGCTCGGCGTCAGCGCCCAGGCCCTGGGCGCGGGCTACATGACCTTCTTCTTCTATTCGGCGCTGATCGGCGTCGCGGCGATCCTGCTGTCCTTCGCCGTGGCCGTGCGGCAGCCGCGGGTGATGGCCGCCAAGGGTGAAGTCGTAGCCTAGGAGGTCGCCAGGCAGACGACCTGGGCGACGCGCAGGTCGCGGCGCAGAGCGTCGGCGACACGGCCGTAGTTCTCGACGTTGATCGGCTCCCCGACCGCGAAGTTCGAGGCCCGGCGACGCGTCGTCTGCAGGGCGTTCAGCATGGTCTCGGGCGCGGTGGTGTAGATCCGACCCCGGCGGGGGGCCTCGGCGACGGTGACGCCGATCACCCGGCCGGCCGAATCGAGCGCCGGCGCGCCCGAGAGGCCCGCGAGCGTGCCCTTCAGGCTGTCGGTGCGGCCGACCTCGGCCCAGACCAGCACCGGCTCGGTGCGGGCGCCGCGGCCGCGCACGACCAGGTTCTCGCGGCCCAACAGGCGCGACACCGCCTCGCCGGGCCGGCCTTGCGGGAAGCCCGGGTGGTAGCCCAGGTCGCCGCGCTTCAGCCGGGCGCCGGCGTGCATCAGCGGCATGGCGGGGGCGCCGCCCTCGGTGGTCAGGACGGCGGCCTCGCCGGAGGGGTCGATCTGGACCCGGGCCGCCACGCCACGCCCCTCGGCCACGACCAGGGCGGTCTCGCTGCAGCCGTCGACGACGTGGCGGGCGGTCAGCCAGACGCCGGTGTCGGCGACGGAGAAGGCCGTGCCCGTGCCCGGCTTCTGCTTGCCCGGCACCTCCACGACCACGGACGGGTCGAACGGCGACGACGGTCCCAGAGGCACGCCCTCCTCGCCGGGCACGGGCGGCGGCGGCGGCGGCGCGTCCGCGCGCTCCCGCCGGCCCACGGCCGCGATCAGCAGGGCCGCGACCACGGCCAGGTAGACCAGCCAGTCGGGAAGCCGGGGGAAATGCATGGCGGGGTCAGCGCACCGCCGCGGCGAGAATCAGGGCGCTGGCGATCTTGGCCCCGACCAGCAGGGTGGCGGCCGAGATCTCGCCTTCCTGGATGCGCTGCGGCAGGCCGTGCAGGATGAAGTCGATGACGCGGAAGACCAGCAGCTGCACGGCGATGATGGTCGCGCCCCACAGCCCCATCTCCAGCGGCGAGGTCGAGGCCGACAGCGACACCGACAGCGGAATGGCCAGGCCGACCAGAACCGCGCCGAACGACATGGCGGCGGCGGTGTTGCCCTCGCGGATCAGCTGGATCTCGCGATGTGGCGTCAGCAGGGCGTAGAGCGCCGCCCCGACGATCAGAATCACCAGGGTCATGCCCGCATGGGCCAGGGTGATGGGAAAACCCGTGGCGAAAGCCTGGATTTCAGGAGACTGGAGCTGAGGCGGCATTCACGAAACCCCGACAGAAACGCGCGTTACTAGGGTTAGCACGGCGCGGGGGCCGGCGCGCGGTCTCTTCTAGCTCGAAGCGAGTTCGGCGGGGGCTTCGAGCTTGCGGCGGGCCGAGGCGCGGACCTTCTCGCTCTCGCTCTTCAGCTGGCCGCAGGCGGCCAGGATGTCGCGGCCGCGCGGCGTGCGGATCGGGCTGGAGTAGCCGGCGCGGTTCAGGATGGCGGCGAACTTCTCGATCGTCCCCCAGTCGGAGCATTCGTACTGCGTGCCCGGCCAGGGATTGAACGGGATCAGGTTGATCTTCGCCGGCACGCCCTTGAGCAGCTGGACCAGGGCGCGGGCTTCCTCCGGGCTGTCGTTGACGCCCTTGAGCATCACGTACTCGAAGGTCACGCGCCGGGCGTTGGAGATCCCCGGATAGTTCCGGATCCCCTCCATCAGCGTCGCGATGTCGAACTTCTTGTTCAGCGGCACCAGCACGTCGCGCAGCGGGTCGTTGGTGGCGTGCAGGCTGATGGCCAGCATGGCCTGGGTCTTCGCGCCGAGCGCCTGCAGCTGCGGGACCACGCCGCTGGTCGAGACGGTGATGCGCCGGCGCGAGATGCCGATGCCCTCGTTGTCGCTGATGATCTCGATGGCGTCGGCGACGTTGTCGAGATTGTAGAGCGGCTCGCCCATGCCCATGAAGACGATGTTCGAGAGCTTGCGGTCCTCGCCGTCGACGGCCCATTCCTCGAGGTCGTCCTTGGCCACCTGGACCTGGGCGACGATCTCGCCGGCGGTCAGGTTGCGGACCAGCGCCTGGGTGCCGGTGTGGCAGAAGGTGCAGTTGAGCGTGCAGCCGACCTGGCTCGACACGCACAGGGCGCCGACCCGGCCGACGTCGGGGATGTAGACGCTCTCGACCTCAATGCCCGGCGCGACGCGGATCAGGTACTTGCGGGTGCCGTCGCGCGAGATCTGCCGTTCGACGATCTCCGGCCGGGCCAGGGTGAATCGCTCGGCCAGCGCCGCGCGCGTGTCCTTGGCGACGTCGGTCATCTGGTCGAAGTCGGTCGCGCCGCGGAAGTGGATCCAGCGGAACAGCTGCCCGGCGCGCATCTTGGCCTTGGTCTCGGGCACGACCCCGCCTTCGACCAGGGCGGCCGCCAGCTGCTTCCGGGTCAGGCCCGAAAGGTTGACGGGGGCGACGGCGGGCGTCGCGCGAGCAAGATCGAGGGTCGCGCCCAAGGCGGTACGTGTCCGGACAGGTATGGAGGAGGGGCTCTATAACAGAAATGGGAGCGGAAGCCCAATTCGCCAAGTTTGACAAACTTTGCCATCGAGTCATCCTGACGGCCAGTCAGGAGTAAACCCATGGCCACGATGAACGTCTCCCTGCCCGACGCCATGAAGGAATGGGTCGAGGGCCGGGCGGAAACCGGTCGCTACAGCAACGCCAGCGACTATGTCCGCGACCTGATCCGCAGGGATCAGGAGCGCGAAGCGAAGCTCAGGGCGATGCAGAAGCTCATCGATGAAGCCATCGAGAGCGGAGAGAGCGAGCGGTCTCTGGACGAGATACTGGAGGACGCTCGCACCCGCGCCCGCGAGAAACATGGGCTTTAGGCTTTCTCGCAAAGCCGACGAGGACATCATTCGACTTTATGTCGAAGGTGCTGGCCAATTCGGTGAAGCGCAAGCCGAGCGATACTATGCCGACCTAAGACGGACGCTGAGCGTCCTGGCTGCATACCCGTTCGCCGCCCGGGAGCACACTGAACTCAGGCCTCCCGTGCGTATCCACCCGTTCAGGTCTCACATCATCGTCTACGTCGTTGATGGTGAGGACATTCTCATCTTGAGGGTGCGGCACGCGCTGGAAGATTGGCAGCGCGATCCTCGCTAGAACGCCGCCGAGACGATCTTTCCGTCGGGCGTCAGCGCCGCGCGCTTCATGCCCGCGCTGACGTAGGGCATCGCCACGTTGCCGTCCTTGTCGACGGCGATCAGGCCGCCTTCGCCGCCCAGGGCCTTGATCTGGGCCAGGACCGCGTCGGTCGCCTCGGCGAGGGACTGGCCGCCGAACTTCATGCGATGGGCGACCTGCGACGCCGCGGCGACGCGCAGGAAGTACTCGCCTTGCCCGGTGCAGCTGACGGCGACGGTCTCGTCCGCCCAGCCGCCGGCGCCGATCACCGGGGAGTCGCCGACCCGGCCGGGCAGCTTGCCGAACACGCCGCCGGTCGAGGTCGCGGCCGCCAGTCGGCCCTCGCCGTCGCGGACCACGCAGCCGACCGTGCCATGGGCCAGGACCCCCGGCGGGTGGTTGGACTCGTCCAGGCCGGCGTGGGTGAACCAGGCGGCCGGGTCGGCGATCCTGGCCAGGCCCTGGGCTTCGGCGAAGCGCGCGGCGCCGTCGCCGGCCAGCATCACGTGCGGGGTCCAGTCCATGATCGCACGGGCGACGGCGACCGGGCTCTCGAAGCCCTGCAGCGCGGCCACCGAGCCGGCGCGGGCGGTGGCGCCGTCCATCAGGCAGGCGTCCAGCTCATAGGCCCCGGCGGTGTTGGGCGAGGCGCCGCGGCCGGCGACGTAGAGACCCGAAGACTCCAGCTCGCGGACGATCTCCTCGGCTACGTCCAGCGCCAGGCCGCCGGCCTTCAGCCGGTCGCGGCCCAACTCGACCAGGCCGCGCATGTGGGCGATCTCGGCGCTGTAGTCGCGGCCGCGCTTGGCCCCAGCGCCGCCGTGGATCACGAGACTCAAACAATTGTTCGCCAAGACGAGGCTCCAGCCTATAACTTCCATTCAAGCCCGCGATACGCTTCCGGGCCGATCAATGAAAGAGCGCGGGAGAGACGGCATGAAGGCGGTGCTGAGCAAGACGGTGGGCGGACCCGAGACGCTGGTCCTCGAGGAGCTGCCGAGCCCCGAAGCCGGCCCCGGCCAGGTGGTGCTTTCGGTGAAGGCCTGCGGCGTCAACTACCCTGACGTCCTGATCATCGAGGACAAGTACCAGTTCAAGCCGAACCGCCCGTTCGCGCCGGGCGGCGAGGTCGCGGGCGTGATCAAGAGCGTCGGCGAGGGCGTTTCCCGCCTGCAGATCGGCCAGCGGGTGCTGGCCTCGACCGGCTGGGGCGGCATGGCCGAGGAGGTGGCGCTGGACGCCGGCCGGGTGACCCCGATCCCCGACAGCATGCCGTTCGAGGAGGCGGCGGCCTTCATGATGACCTACGGCACCAGCTGGTACGGTCTGAAGGACCGCGGCCATCTGAAGGCCGGCCAGACCCTGCTGGTGCTGGGCGCCGCGGGCGGCGTCGGCCTGGCCGCCGTCGAGCTGGGCAAGGCCATGGGCGCCAAGGTGATCGCGGCCGCGTCCAGCCAGGAGAAGGTCGACCTGGCCATCTCGCGCGGCGCCGACAGCGGCGTGGTCTACCCCAAGGGCCCGTTCGACAAGGACGGTCAGAAGGCGTTGGCCCAGCTGTTCAAGGACGCCTGCGGCCCGGAGGGCTGGGACGTGGCCTATGACGCGGTGGGCGGCGACTACGCCGAGGCCGTGGTCCGCGCCTCGGGCTGGGGCGGACGCTTCCTGGTCATCGGCTTCCCGGCCGGCATCCCCAAGCTGCCGCTGAACCTGACCCTGCTGAAGTCCTGCGACATCGTCGGCGTGTTCTGGGGCGCGGCCGTGGCCCGCGATCCCAAGGGGCACCAGGAGAACGTCAGGCAGCTGATGCAGATGTACGCCGAGGGCAAGATCAAGCCGCACGTGTCGGAGACCTTCCCGCTGGCCAAGGCGGGCGACGCGATCGCGCATCTGGCCAGCCGCAAGGCCATGGGCAAGGTGGTGGTCGTTCCGTAGGGATTTCCACCGCGTAACCCGCCCCCGGGTCCGGCGAATGCCGGCCCGAGGATAAACTCCAGCGGGGATCCAAGCTGATCCAAGACGGGCAGGCGCCGGAAACACGGCCCGCTCGGCTTGGATCCCCGCTTTCGCGGGGACAATCGGACTAGGGAAAAGGGAAACAAGACATGGCGGGACGTCTGGAGGGCAAGGTCGCCCTTATCACCGGGGGCGCGTCGGGCATCGGCCTGGGCGCGGTGGAGCTGTTCGTGGCGGAGGGGGCGTCGGTCGTCGCCGCCGACCTGCAGGACGAGAAGGGCGCGATGCTGGAAAAGCGGTTCCCCGACCGCGTCCGCTACGCCCGCTGCGACGTGACCCAGGAAGCCGACATCGCCAAGGCGGTGAAGTTGGCGGCCGATAGCTTCGGCGGGTTGGACGTGCTGTTCAACAACGCCGGCCATGGCGGCGTGCCCACCGGCGTGGCGGACATGGACGCCGAGGGCTGGGACGCCACCTTCGCCCTGCTGGTCAAGGGACCGGCGCTGGGCATGAAGCACGCCGTGCCGTTGATGGTCGCGCGCGGCGGCGGCTCGATCATCAACACCGCCTCGATCGCCGGCCTCCAGGCGGGTTTCGGGCCGTTGGCCTATTCGGCGGCGAAGTGCGCGGTGATCCACCTGTCGCGTTGCGCCGCGGCCGAGCTGTCGCCGCAAAAGATCCGTGTCAACGCCATCTGCCCCGGCCTGATCGCCACCTCGATCTTCGGCGCGTCGCTGGGTCTGCCGCGCGAGGTCGCCGACCAGATGGCCGCCCGCGTCGAGGAGATCGGTCCGAAGATCCAGCCGATCCCCAAGGCCGGCATGCCCGAGGATATCGCCCGCGCCGCCCTGTACCTGGCCTGCGACGACTCGCTGTTCGTGACCGGGACCCACATGGTGGTCGACGGCGGCATCACCATCGGCGGGCGCGGCAGCTGGGACCCCACGGTGGGGAGTCCGATCCTGCAGGCCCTTGGCATCTCCCCCGAACAGGCCGAGCAGATGCGCGCGGCGATGGCCGCTCAACGCGCCAGCTGATCGAAACGTGCCCGAGGAAGCCCCTCCAGTAGAACCGCTGTCCGAGCGTCCCAGGCTCGCCCCGAACGTCCGGGGCGCGCTGTGGATGCTGGCTTCGGCGTTGGGCTTCACGGCGATGACGACCCTGATCAAGTTCCTCGGGGACGACTATCCGGCCGCGCTGCAGACCTTCTATCGGCAGGCGGCCGGCCTCATCGTGCTGGCGCCGATGATCCTGAGGGACTGGAAGGGCGCCTTCCGCACCACGCGGCCGGGGATCCTGTTCTTCCGGTCGTCGGTCGGCACCCTGGCGATGATCCTCAGCTTCTACGCCTTCCAGGTGCTGCCGCTGGCCGAGGCCAACGCCCTGTCGTTCACCCGGACGCTGTGGCTGGTGCCGCTGGCCTTCTTCGTGCTGCACGAGAAGCTGGGGCCGCTGCGCATCGCCGCCGCCCTGGTCGGGTTCGTCGGGGTGCTGGTCATGCTCCAGCCCGGCGCGCCGGGCCACGGTTTCGGCTGGGGCCAGATGGCGGCCCTGGCCTCGGCCCTGGGCTTCGCCCTGACCATCACCGGCATGAAGGTGATGACCCGCGATCACAGCCCCTTCACCCTGCTGGTCTGGTCGGCGGCGCTGGGCCTGGCCTTCTCGATCCCGCCGGCGCTGTTCGTCTGGCGCTGGCCCGAGCCGTTCGACCTCCTGCTGCTGGCGCTGATGGGCGTGTTGGGGACCATCACCCAGGGCTGCTACATCAAGGGCATGCAGATCGGCGACGCTGCGGCCATGGCGCCGATCGACTACACCCGGCTGGTGTTCAGCGCGGCGATCGGCTTCCTGGTGTTCCACGAGATCCCGACCTGGGCGACCATCGCCGGGGCGGCCATCGTGGTCGGCTCGACCCTGTTCATCACCCTGCGCGAGCTGCAGCTGGCCCGAAAGGGGCGGGCGGTCAGCTGACGATGAACGGCCAGGCGATGCCGACCTGGGCTCCGTAGTAGAGGAACCACACCGCCCAGTCGGTGGCGCGCTTCGAGCCGAACAGCACCTCCTGCCGGAACAGGTTCATGGCCAGCACCGAATCGGAGGCCATGAAGGCGACCGAGCCGGCCATCACCGGCCAATAGGCGCCCGACAGCAGGAAGCTGGATCCGGTCATCACCGCGATCGCGATCACATAGAGGATCACCGCCGGCCGCATCGCGCCGAGCGACTTCCACAGGAAGGCCAGCATCGCCGCGCCGGCCACGGCGATCACGGCGAGGATCGCCAGCTGGACGCCGGTGATCTCGCTGTAGGGATCGCGCAGGTTGGCGAACAGGAAGATGTACAGCACATGGCCGACCAGGAAGCTGAACAGGCCGAATGGCAGCCAGCGCTTCGGATCCCCGGCCAGGAAGGCGTCGCCCAGCGCGCAGGCGGCGAGGCCCGCGATCAGCAGCCAAGGCGCGCCATGCAGCAGCGCCAGCACGGCCAGCGCCGCCACCGCGATGGTCTTGATCGTCGTCCGCGCGGCCGACGGCTCACGCCCGACCAGAACGAATCCATACGCCAGCGCCGCCAGCGCCGACGCCCCCCACAGCCCCTGGATCATTCCTCGCCGCCGACCTTCCTCAGAAACGTTTGCGCCGCCTCGCGGTGCTTGGGCTTCAGATTCTTGCCCACGATCGCCAGCAGCGCAGCGAACACCGCCGCGTCGTCGGTGAACCCGACGCCCGCCAGGATGTCGGGAATCGCATCCGTCGGCAGCACGAAATAGGCGAGGGCGGCGATCATCATGCCCTTGGCCGCCGTCGGGGTGTCCGGATCGCGCGCGCACCACCACACCGCCAGGGCGTCGGCGGCGAAGGGAATCTTCGTCGCGACGCGGCGGATCTTGGGCCAGAAGCCCCTGGCGACACGCACCTCGTTGACCTTCACCGTCTCGGGCACGAGGGCCTTGGACGGATCAATCACGGAGTTGACGTCGGGTGACGGCTTGGAATTGGCGCTCATAGGGCTAAACCGCTGTTCGAAGTCCATTCAACACAATGCACGGGGAGCCGTCCATGAAGCTTGATTCCTCCATCGCCGCCGTCGTCACGGGCGGGGCCTCCGGCCTCGGCGAAGCCACCGCCCGCGCCCTCGCGGCCCAGGGCGTCAAGGTCGCCATCTTCGACATGAACGAAGAGAAGGGCCAAGCTGTCGCCGCTGACATCGGCGGCGTCTTCTGCAAGGTCAACGTGACCTCCGACGACGACGTCGACGCCGGCTTCGAGAAGGCCCGCGCCGCCCACGGCCAGGAACGCATCCTGGTCAACTGCGCCGGCACCGGCAACGCCGCCAAGACCGCCAGCCGCGACAAGAACACCGGCGAGACCAAGCACTTCCCGCTGGCCCATTTCGACATGATCATCCAGATCAACCTGATCGGCACCTTCCGCTGCATCGCCAAGTCGGCGAAGGGCATGCTGGACCTGGAGCCGATCGACGGCGAGCGTGGCGCCATCGTCAACACCGCCTCGGTCGCGGCCGAAGACGGCCAGATGGGCCAGGCCGCCTACTCGGCGTCCAAGGGCGGCGTCGTCGGCATGACCCTGCCGATCGCGCGCGACCTCGCCAGCGAAGGCATCCGCGTCAACACCATCCTGCCGGGCATCTTCGAGACGCCGCTGATGAACGGCGCCCCGGAAGCTGTGAAGGCCGCGCTGGCCGCCAGCGTGCCCTTCCCCAAGCGTCTGGGCATGCCGCAAGAGTACGCCTCGCTGGCGCTGGAGATGGTCCGCAACGGCTACTTCAACGGCGAGGACGTCCGCCTGGACGGCTCGATCCGGATGGCGCCGCGCTAAGCTGCGCGTCATCGTCGACGATCAAGGGCGGCTCGCGAGGGCCGCCCTTTTTTTTCGGCTAGTGGCTGGCCGGGCGCTGGATGCCCGGGCCGAGATTGGCCATCACCTCGCGGGCGTTGAACGCGCGGGGATCGTCGGTCGGCTTGGGGCCTTTGCCGAGCACGACCTCGGCGGTGGCCTCGAACTTCTCGACCGTGCGGACGTCCATGCGATCGGCCCAGAACGGATCGCCGTACCAGGGATCCCAGGCGCGCCAGCCCCAGCTCGGACCGTAGTAGCGCCAGTAGGGCCGCCAGTAGCCGTATCCGTAGGGACCGTAGGCGGGGCCGGGGTCGACATAGGTGCGGGACTTGCGGTCGGTGGCGCGGTCGACCAGCGTGAACCAGTCGTACCCCTCGCCGACCGTCAGCTCGGCGGCGCGGTAGAGCAGGTAGCGCTCGACGGTGTCGCGCGAGGTCAGGGTGTTGCCGGCGAAGCTGATCCGGAAGCGATTCTGCTCGATCCGATCCTCGGAGAAGCCGCCGGAGACCTGCTGCCCCGGAATGTTGGGCTGGTAGGGGGTGGCCGTCGCGCAGGCGCTCAGCGCCGTCGCCGCCGCCAGCATCACCGCTAGGGTTCTTGCCCTTAGGGTCATGGTCGTCACTCCAAGCCGGAGCCGATCGCGTCGCGGTCTGCCCCGTGGTTCGTCCCCTTGGCAGAACAAATGGCGCCGGAAGCCGGTTGCGCCAAGGGTCTTCTCGTTATCCGCGCAAGAGGATCATGACGGCGACGCCGATCAGCAACGCTCCGATCACGAACGAAAAGCCGCGCCGGAAGCGGGGCTCGCTCATGCGGGCGGACAGGGCCGCGCCGCCGAGGCCGTAGGCGCCCATGGCCAGGACGTCCATGGTGATGGTGGTGGCGGCGTAGATCGGCAGCTGGCCCGGGATCGGCAGCTTGGGGTCCAGCATCGGGATCAGGACCCCGGCGAAGAAGACCAGAACCTTGGGATTGGTCAGCTGGACCGAGAAGCCGTCGATGAAGGCCGCCCGACCGCCCTTCGGCGCGGGCGCGGCTTCGTCCTTCGCCGGCTCCGGCTCCGGGCGAATCGCCGACCAGACCGACTTCAGCCCCAGCCAGGCGACGTAGACCGCTCCGGCCATCGACAGCCAGTGGAACACCTTGGGATAGGCGGTCATCAACGCGCCGAGCCCCAGCGCCGCCGCGGCGAACCAGAGCAGGCTGGCGGTGTTCATGCCGGCGACCGCGAGCAGGGCCTGGCGGTGGCCGCGCTGCATTCCGGTGGCGACGGCGAAGGTGTTCGCCGGTCCCGGGCTGATCGCCATCATCGCCATCGCGCCGAGGAAGGGCAGGTAGTAGGTCGGGTTGACGGCGAGGCTCATGGGCGCGGCTATAGCCGCGCTCGGCGGGTCAGGCTAGGTGGTGAGGAACAGCACCCAGACGGCCCGGCCCAGGGCGCCGAACAGCAGCACCGCGCAGGCCAGGGTCTGGATCAGGAAGCCGGCCTCGCGCTTCTTCGGATCGGCGACATAGCCCAGGGCGTAGACGATCCGCCCGACGATCCAGATCGCCCCGACGACCGCGGCGGCCAGGTCGTTCCAGTACAGCGCGAAGAGCCACAGCGACGGCAGGAAGATGGGCAGCCATTCCAGGGTGTTGGCCTGCACCCGGATGTGGCGCTCCAGGATCGGGTCGCCGGTCATGACGGGCGCGGCGATTCCGCTCTTGGCCCGGGCGCGGGCGACCCGGATCCCCATCCAGGCGTAGACCAGCAGGGAGAGCAGGGTGACGATGGCGACGTAGGCGTGGGGCTGCATGACGGCGTCCTTTCCCGGGCGGTCTGCGCCGCTCGAGCGCGAGCCTGTCACGCTTCGCGATCCCTCGGAACCCCGCCGGGAGCGGAGGGTTTAGCAGGAACGGAACGAGGAAGGACGGCCATGCTCACGGCGTCGACCGCCATCACCGACATCGAGTACGAGGACGAGCATCAGAAGCTCTACGTGCGATTCTCGGACGGCGACCGATACGTCTATGTCGGCGTGCCGGGCGAGGTGCATCGCAGTTTCCTGACCGCAGCGTCCAGGGGCGGGTTCTTCGCCGAGATGATCCGGGATCGCTTCCCCTACAACAAGCTCGACTCGTGACGTAGCATCCGGCCGCTTCCCGCTGGACACCTTCGATGAAACGTCTTCTCGCGGCGCTCGCGCTGCTTCTGTCGCCCTTGTTGGCCGCGCCCGCCGTCGAGGCGGCGCCCTATGCGGTTGATCCGGGCAAGACCTGCGACGGCTGGCCCCGGCTGCCGATCGAGACCGCGCCCGGAACATGCGCGGGCCTGGTGCTGACGCCGCCGGAGGGCCGGGGTCTTTCCATTCGCACGCTGCGCCTGCCGCGCACGTTGGTTCAGCTGAAGAGCGGCGACTGGATCGTCGTCGACCTGGGCGGCTGGGATCCGGGCAAGGGGTCGGTCTGGCGGCTCCGCGCGACGCCGGGCAAGACGCCGGAGCTGACCCCGCTGCTGCGCAAGCTGACCATGCCGCACGGCCTGGGCGTCGGCCCGGACGGCCGACTCTATGTCGGCGAGATGAGCCGCATCTTCCGTTTCGACCCCGAGGCGCCCGATCCGGCGGCGACGGTCGAGGTCGTGGTCGACGGCCTGCCCGACAACCGGCTGCACGCCAATCGCCATCCGCTGTCCAACTTCGTCTTCGACGGCGACGGCAGCCTGATCGTCAACGTCGGCGCCCCCAGCGACCAATGCGCGCCCAAGGGCAGGCCCGCGGGTCCGCGCTGCGCCGAGCGCGAGGGCCCTGACGCCCAGGCCTCGGTGCGCCGCTACCGCTATCTGGGCGAGGGGCGGTGGGACCCGAAGTTCGAGACCCTCGCTCGCGGACTGCGCAACAGTCTGGCCCTGGCGCGGCATCCGTCGGGCGCATTGCTCCAGGCCGAGAACAGCTACGACTTCGCGCCGAAGGCCGACACGCCGTTCGAGGAGCTGAACCTGCTGGTCCGCGGCAAGGATTACGGCTGGCCCTATTGCTACGACCTGACCGCCGTCACGCCGGCCTGGAAGGGGCGGTCGCCGCTCGATTGCGCCTCGGCGGCGCACGCCAAGCCGGCCAGCCTGTTGCCGCCGCATGCCGCGCCGCTGGGGGCGCTGATCTATGACGGGGCGATGTTGCCCCAGCTCAAGGGTCGGCTGCTGCTCAGCTACCACGGCTACCGCGCGGCCGGGGGCCGGGTCGTGGCGCTCGAGCTGGACGACAAGGGCGCGCCGGTGGTGAAGGCGGGCGCGCGCTATCCGGAGTACGGCGTCGACGGCAAGGTGGTGTGGAAGCGCTATCCGGCGCCGGCGGCCGAGCCGCTGGTCCTGACGCCGGGCTGGAACGCCGTCGCCGGGATCCGGCCGCTGGGCGCGCCGGTCGGCCTGGCCCAGGCGGCGGACGGCTCGATCTGGATCGCGGACGACCGGAACGGGCACGTGATCCGGCTGGCGGCGGATCGGCCCTGAAGGCGTTCGCCGCCCCGCCTCTCTCCTCCCCGGTGGGGGAGGGGGACCATCCCGCAGGGATGGCGGAGGGGGTCTAAGGTGCTGGTTGAAGGTGGTGGAGCGGCGCCGCGTTGGACCCTCTCCACCATCCTTCGGATGGTCCCCCTCTCCCGGTGGGAGAGGATTCGCGGGGACTACCCGCGCTTGTCCCGCTTCGCCAGCACCCGCAGGCGCAGGGCGTTCAGCTTGATGAAGCCGCCGGCGTCGCGGTGGTCGTAGGCGACCTTGCCTTCCTCGAAGGTGACCAGGTCCTGGTCGTACAGGCTGTAGGGGCTGGTGCGGCCGATGACCGTGACGTTGCCCTTGTAGAGCTTCACCCGCACCTGGCCGGCGACCTTAGCCTGGCTGTAGTCGATCGCGGCCTGCAGCATCTCGCGCTCGGGCGAGAACCAGAAGCCATTGTAGACCAGCGATGCGTACTTCGGCATCAGCTCGTCCTTCAGGTGCATCGCGCCGCGGTCCAGCGTGATGGACTCGATGCCGCGGTGGGCGGCCAGCAGGATCGTGCCGCCGGGGGTCTCGTAGACGCCGCGCGACTTCATGCCGACGAAGCGGTTCTCGACCAGGTCCAGGCGGCCGACGCCGTTGTCGCGGCCCAGCTCGTTCAGCCTGGTCAGCAGCGTGGCCGGCGACATGGCGACGCCGTCGATGGCGACCGGGTCGCCCTTCTCGAAGTCGATGGTGATGATGGTCGGCTGGTCCGGCGCGTCCTCGGGCGCGATCGTGCGCATGTGGACGAACTCGGGCGCCTCGACGGCCGGGTCCTCCAGGACCTTACCTTCCGAGCTGCTGTGCAGCAGGTTGGCGTCGACGCTGAACGGCGCCTCGCCGCGCTTGTCCTTGGTGATCTGGATCTGGTGCTTCTCGGCGAAGTCCAGCAGGGCCTCGCGGGACTTGAAGTCCCATTCGCGCCAGGGCGCGACGACGGTGATGTCGGGCTCCAGGCCGTAGTAGCCGAGCTCGAAGCGGACCTGGTCGTTGCCCTTGCCGGTGGCGCCGTGGCTGACCGCGTCGGCGCCCATCTTGCGGGCGATCTCGATCTGCTTCTTGGCGATCAGCGGCCGCGCGATCGAGGTGCCGAGCAGGTACTGGCCCTCGTAGACGGTGTTGGCGCGGAACATCGGGAAGACGTAGTCGCGGACGAACTCCTCGCGGACGTCCTCGATGAAGATGTTCTCGGGCTTCACGCCGGCGGCCAGGGCCTTGGCGCGGGCCGGCTCGATCTCCTCGCCCTGGCCGAGGTCGGCGGTGAAGGTGATCACCTCCGCGCCGTATTCGGTCTGCAGCCACTTGAGGATGATCGAGGTGTCGAGGCCGCCCGAATAGGCGAGAACGACCTTCTTGATGGACTTCTTGTCGGCGGACACGGGCGGCTTCCTGAGGGGGTGGATAAGTCGCGCGCGTTCAACGGCCTTCCGGGCCCGGGGTCAACCCCGTTCAGGCCGGTTGGGGCGCGAAACGGAAGCGGGCGATGTTTCTCGCGGACGGCAGGGGCTCAAGTCGGGCCCCCCCGCCGATGTTGTGGATCACCCGCGGCGAGGCGCTCGCGGGCCCGTCCTGGGCGACGATGACGATGTGCGGCAGGTTTCCGGCCAGGCGCTGGGTGACGAGATCCCCGGCCTTCCAGGCGCCCTCCAGCGGCACGGCCGCGCCCTTGCGTCGCAGGAAGGTCTCCAGGTTCGGCACGCGGCGATGGTCGATGTTGCGGTCCGGCCGCGTCAGGCCCCAGGTCCTGGGATAGGCGGCGAAGCTGCGCGCCATGTCCTCGTGAACCAGTCTCTGCAGGTCGAGGCCGAAGGCGGTGCGGTAGGCGCGGATGATCACGTCGGTGCAGACGCCGCGCTCGATCGGAACGTCGCCGCCGGGATAGGCCAGCCGAACGTAGGTCGGGTCGTACAGGACCGTGCGTCCGACCTGGGCCCTGGCGGCGGCGACCAGGCGAGCGGGCCAGGGCGTCTCGGCCCAGGCCGGCAGGGCGAGGGCGGGGGCGGCGGCGAGCAGGGCGCGGCGGGCGATCATGCCGCTATCGAGAGGCGGCGTTTGTGGCGCTTATCGGGCCGGGCCGAGGCCGCCCTCGGCGTCGAGGATGGCCAGGGCCTTGTGGACCCGGCCGATGTGCAGCAGCGCGAACAGCGGGGCCAGGGTGACCCGGACCAGCAGGCCGATGACGGCGTTCTCGAGATCCAGGCCGGCGCCGCGGCTTTCCAGCTTCAGCCAGATCCCGATCGCGAAGGCCAGGATCGGCAGGGTCAGCAGCGCCGCGGCGCGGGGCGCCCGGACCGTGGCGGTCATGCCCTTCCACAGCACCGGGACCTTGGCGTCGCCAGGAATGCGCTTCCAGGCGGCCAGGGTGAACGACGCCATCAGCGCCAGGGCGAGAATCCAGAAGACGTCGCCCGCGAGCGAAAGAGCGTGAACCATGCGGGACTATACCGTGACCTGGGCGCCGAGCTCCACCACCCGTCCGGGCGGGATCTTGAAGAAGTCGGTCGGGTTGGCCGCGTTGCGCATCAGGAAGATGAACAGCTTGTCCTGCCACAGGGGCATGCCGCTGTGCGCCGAGGCGATCACCGAGCGCCGGCCCAGGAAGAAGCTGGTCGCCATGATGTCGAACTTCAGCCCCTGCTTGCGGCACAGGGCCAGGGCCTTGGGCACGTTGGGGCTTTCCATGAAGCCGTAGGTCAGGATCAGCTTCTTGAAGTCCTCGTTGACGGGCTCGATCTTCACCCGCTCGCGCTCGGGCACTCGCGGCGTCTCGGCGGTGCGCACCGTGGCGATGATGTTCTTCTCGTGCAGGACCTTGTTGTGCTTGAGGTTGTGCATGAGCGCGACCGGGGTCATCTCCGGGTCGCTGGTCAGGAAGATGGCCGTGCCGGGCGCCCGATGCGGGGCGCGGGCCTTCAGGATGTCGATCAGGTCGGCCAGCGGCACCGAATCGCGCCGGGTCTTGTCGGTGAGGATCTGGGCGCCCTTGGTCCAGGTCCACATGATCAGCACCAGCACCGCGCCGAACACCAGCGGCATCCAGGCGCCGTCGGGGATCTTCAGCAGGTTCGAGGAAATGAAGGTCAGGTCGATGGCGACCAGCGGGATCAGCAGCGCCAGCGTCGCCGGCCAGGTCCACTTCCAGGCCGCCTTGACGATGACGAAGGCCAGCAGGGTGTCGACGAACATCGAGCCGGTGACGGCGATGCCGTAGGCCGAGGCCAGCTTGCTGGAGGTCTGGAAGCTGAACAGCAGCACCAGCACGCCGATCATCAGCATGGTGTTGACCTGGGGCACGAAGATCTGGCCGGCCTGGGTCTCGCTGGTGCGGCGGATGTCGATGCGCGGCAGCAGGCCCAGCTGCACCGCCTGCTGGGTGACCGAGAAGGCGCCGGTGATCACCGCCTGGCTGGCGATGACGGTGGCGCAGGCGCCCAGCACCAGGACCGGCCAGTAGACCACCTGCGGGACCATCTGCCAGAACGGGTTTGTCGCCGTCTCGGGGTGCGCCAGGATCATGGCGCCCTGGCCCAGGTAGTTCAGCGCCAGACAGGGGAAGACCACGAACGCCCAGGAGGCGCGGATCGGGCCTTTGCCGAAGTGGCCCATGTCGGCGTAGAGCGCCTCGGCCCCGGTCACCGCCAGGAAGACGCTGCCCAGGATGACGAAGCCCAGGAAGCCGTTCTCGAACAGGAAGCGGATGCCGTAGTAGGGGTTCAGCGCCCAGAACACCGAGCGGCCGGTGCTGTGCCCGAGGTCCTGGAACATGTGGTAGAGGCCCAGTCCGCCCAGGACCAGGAACCAGACCAGGGTGATCGGGCCGAACAGCGACGCCACCCGGTGGGTGCCGCGCGACTGTACGGCGAACAGGGCGATCAGGATGCCGGCGGAGATCGGCAGGATCAGCGGCTCGACCCGGTGGCCCAGGCCCGGCGCGTCCTTCAGGCCCTCCATGGCCGAGAGCACCGAGATCGCGGGGGTGATGATGCCGTCGCCGTAGAACAGCGCCGCGCCGATCACGCCGAGGAAGAAGACCGTCGCGGAGCGCTTGCCGGTCTGTTTGGTCAGCGTCCGGCGGGCCAGGGCCATCAGGGCCAGGGTGCCGCCTTCGCCCTTGTTGTCGGCCCGCATCAGCAGGACGACGTACTTGACCGTGACGATCAGCATCAGGGCCCAGATCACCAGCGACACGACGCCCAGCACCGAAAGCTCGGTGGCCACGTCGCTGCGCGTGTGATGGAGCGCCTCGCGCATAGCGTAGAGCGGGCTCGTGCCGATGTCGCCGAAGACGACCCCGATCGAGCCGAGCGCCAGCGCCAGGAAGCCCTGGGGCTTGCTGGAGTCGCCGTGCGGATTGTGCGGGGTGTGCGGCGCCGCCTTATCGGTCTTGGGTGCGCCAGGGGCCTCGGAAGCCATCAAGTCTCTCCGGGACCGCCACGGGAAAACCCCGCGGGCAGGCGCCCCAAGCGAATGCGGTGCGCGCCATAGACCCAAACCGCGGCGCGTTCAATGCGGTCGTTGCGGAACCGCAGCGTCGAATTTAATGGCGCCGGAGCCAAGGTGTTCCTACCTATTCCTTCGCCATGTCCGACAGTCAAAAATTTCCGGTCGCGGCGCACGCCCTCGCTTACCTGGCTCACAAGTCGGCCACGGAGGCCGAGCGGGCTGTGTCCAGCGCTGAACTCGCCGCCTCGATGCCGACCAATCCGGTCGTCGTGCGGCGCGTGACGGCCATGCTCGCCAAGGCCGGCCTGATCGACACCCGCGCCGGCGCGGGCGGCGGCGCCTGGCTCAAGCACCCCCCGAGAGCATCAAGCTCGACAGAGTGCTCAAGGCCGTGGGCGGCTGCACCCACCTGGGCGTCGCCCCGCCGGGCGCCAAGGGTTGCCCCGTGGGGGAGCGGATCCCCGAGGCGGTGAGCGCCGCCATCACCGCCGCCGACACCGCCGCCTCTGAGCGGTTGGCCCGGATCACCGTCGCCGATCTGCTCGAACGACCCTTGCGCGAGCTGTAGCGGCCGCGCCAATCTCCGGCCCTGTTTCGCCCTGGACTGGAAAGGCCAGCCTGCATGGTCCGCCGTCTCGCGCTGGTGACCGGCGCCTCCGCCGGCATCGGCGCCGCCTTCGCCCGCATCTACGCCAGCCACGGCTATGACGTCGCCTTGACGGCGCGTCGCGCCGAGCGGCTGGAGGCGTTGGCCGGGGAGATCCGGCTGCGGTTCGGGGTCGAGGCGCTGGTGATCCCGGCCGACCTGGCCGATCCCGACGCGCCGCGCGTGGTCATGGAGGACCTGGCCGCCCACGGACGGGTCGTCGACGCCCTGGTCAACAACGCCGGCTATGGCCTGCCGGGGAGCTATGCCGACTCCGAATGGGCGGCCCAGCGCGAGATGCTGCAGGTCATGCTGGTCGCGCCGTCGGAGCTGGCCCATCGCGTGTCGCCCGGCATGATCCAACGCCGCTTCGGCCGGATCGTGAACGTCGCCTCGCTGGCCGGCCTGGCCCCCGGCTCGGCCGGACATACCCAGTACGCGGCGGTGAAAAGCTATCTGGTGAAGCTGTCCCAGAGCCTGCATCTGGAAAACCTGTCGACCGGCGTGCACGTCACCGCCCTCTGCCCCGGCTTCACCTACTCCGAGTTCCATGACGTCAACGGCACGCGGACCCAGATCAGCCAGTCGACGCCCGACTGGCTGTGGCTGGGCGCCGACGAGGTCGCGGCGGCCGGCTACGAGGCGGCGGAGGCCAATCGGCCGGTCTGTGTCACCGGCGTGCCGAACAAGGCGATCGCGGCCCTCGCCAAGGTGCTGCCCGACGACTGGGGCCTGGCCCTGATGGCCAGCCAGGGCGCGCGCTTCCGCAAGGTCTAGGCGAACGGCTCTACTTCTTCTGGGCGTAGGGCGCCGAGACGTCCTTGAGGATCACGTTGCGGGTGGTGTCGGCGATGCCGACGATCACGAACTGCACCGCCATGGCGCACAGGATCAGACCCAGCACCCGAACGATGATGGTCAGGCCGATGCGGCCCAGCAGCTTGCTGATCGCCGGGGTCAGCCAGAAGCAGAGCATGGTCACCAGCGAGACGGCGGCGATCGCGCCGACGCCCGTGGCCAGGCCCTGCAGACCGAACTTCTTGGCCTCGCTGGAATAGATGACCACCGTCGAGATCGCGCCAGGGCCGATGAGCAGCGGCATGGCGAAGGGCACCACCAGCCGTTCGAACCGGCGGCGGGCGTAGGCGCGCGGCCCCTCCGAGTCGGCCCCCTCTGCGGCGTCGGCGAACATGGCGGTGAAGTCGTCCCGCGCCATCTCCAGACCCATCAGGAACAGGATCACCCCGCCGGCGATCCGGAAGGCCGGCAGCGAGATGCCGAAGAACTCCAGCAGCGCCAGGCCGCTGAAGAAGAAGAAGGTCATGAAGCCGAAGGCGAACAGCGAGATGTAGACCGCCACCCAGCGACGTCCCGCCGCCAGGGCGCCGGCGGTCGCGGCGGCGAACACCGGCACGTTCCCGATCGGGTCGAGCAGCGCGAACATCGCGACGAAGAAGTTGACGCCGTATTCCGTAAGGCTCATGGAACGCCCTTAGCCCAAATCAAACCGCCCGCGCCGATCGGCGCGCGCTCGTTCGCGAGAGAGATTTCTCATGTCCGCCGATCCGCGCCTGATCATCCCCCTCGACCTCCCCAGCCGAGCCGAAGCGGAGGCCATGGTCGAGGCGTTGGGCGACAGCGTCAACTTCTACAAGATCGGGCTGCAGATGTTGGCCGTCGGCGGCATGGACATGGCCCGTGACCTGAAGGCTCGCGGCCGCCAGGTGTTCCTGGACTGGAAGCTGCACGACATCGGCGCGACGGTGGAGAAGGCGACCGCCGCCATCGTCGGAACCGGGTCTTGCGACCTGCTCACCGTCCACGCCCAGCCCCAGGTGCTGAAAGCGGCGGTGAAGGGCCGGGGCGGCGAGACCTCGGCGCGGATTCTCGGCGTCACCGTGCTGACCAGCCTGAGCGGCCAGGACCTGGCCGAGATCGGCTACGGCATGGGCGTGGAGCAGCTGGTCGAGCGCCGCATCCGCCAGGTGATCGACGCCGGCGCGGACGGGGTGGTGGCCAGCCCGCACGAGGCGGCCCTGGCGCGCAAGATCGGCGGCCCGGACTTCCTGGTGGTCACGCCGGGCGTGCGTCCGGCCTGGGCCGGCGCCGACGATCAGGCCCGGGCGGCGACGCCGGCCGAGGCCCTGAGGAACGGGGCCAGCCACCTGGTCTGCGGCCGGCCGATCACCGCCGCCGCCGATCCGCGGGCGGCGGCGCTGCGCATCGTCGAGGAGATGGCCGGGACCTAGCGGCAGCAACCGCCGCCGCTGCGGCTGATGCTGACGCTCGAGCGGGCGTTGGCGTAGGCATAGGCGGACGCCGAGGCCGAGGCGCTCGAGTTCACGATGATCACGCCCCGGCCGCCGTAGCGATAGTAACCCCCGCCGCCCCAGGACGGTCCGACGCCGCCGGTCAGGCCGCTGTAGAAGAAGCCGTCGGACAGGGCGACCTCGCCGCCGCGGTAGCCGTAGCCGTGGCCGTAGTCGCGACCGCAACGCCAGTCGCAGGGCGGCGGCGCGTAGTCGGCCCGGTCGTCGTCGTAGCCGTAGTCGGAATGCCAGGCGTCGCCGTCCCGGTAGGTCTCGCGCCAGCCGCGACCGTCGTTCTCATAGGCGCGGGCCTCGTACGAGCCGCGCTCGTAGCCGCGTTCGTAGCCATAGCCGTCGTAGCGGTAACCGCCGTAGTCATACCCGTGATCGTAGGGCTGGGCCGTCGCGGCTCCGGCGAACAGCAAGGCGCCCAGAAGGGGCAGGGCCAGTCGCGGGAGGTTCTTCGCCGCCATGGGTCCACTCCGTAATCTTCGACCGGGCGGACGTTAACGAATGGCCCGGCCGCACGCGACCGCTTGCGCCTTCGACGCGAGCGGCGCCTTAGAAATCCACCGCCCGGCCCTTCAGTTCCCAGTCGCCGAAGCGGGTGGGCTCGGGGCCGTTGCGGCCGCCTTCCTCTGGCGGAAGGGCGGCCTGAGCCTCGGCGGCGCGGCGGGCGGCCGCCTCCTCCAGGGCGCGGCGGGCGGCCGGGGTCAGGCGCTTGTCCGGGTTTCCACCCGGCGGCAGGCCGTTGCTGTCGTCGTCGCTACTCATGGCCGTAGTTTAGCAGTCTTGCGAAGGGGGCGCGACCGGATCGCCCCTTGCGCCGGGCGACAGGACAGGGCACGGGGCGCGCGTGACAGAGATCGAACAGGCCGGCCTGCCCGCCCGGGAAGCCGCCGTGACCTACCTCGAGGCCGCCCTGGCCCGCCGCGCGGGACTGGACGAGGCCTTCTCCGCTCCCGCCTCGCAGCGGCTGGACCCGCGCGAGCGCGCCTTCGCCCGCGCCCTGACCATGGCGACGCTGCGCCGGCTGGGGACGATCGATCGCGCCCTGGGCGGCAAGCTCAACCGCGAGCCGCCGGAGCGAGTGCGCAGCCTGCTGCGCATCGGCATGGCCCAGCTGTTCTGGCTGGACGTGCCCGACCACGCCGCCGTCTCGACGATCGTCGCCCTGACGGACCGGTCGAAGGCGACGCGGCCGTTCAAGGGCCTGGTCAACGCCGTCCTGCGCGGGCTTCTGCGCGATGGACCGCCCGCCGACGATCCCGAGACCCTGGCGCCGCCCTGGCTGCTGGCCCGCTGGCAGGCCGCCTATGGCGCCGAAACAGCCCGGGCCGTCGCCGCCGTGATCGCCCAGGAGCCCGCGACCGATCTGTCGGTCAAGGCCGCCGATGACGCCGACGCCGTGGCCGTCCTGGTCGAGGGCCAGGTCCTGCCCGGCGGCTCGGTCCGCACCGCGCGGCGCGGCGATGTCGCCGAATGGCCCGCCTTCGAGGAGGGGCGCTGGTGGGTCCAGGACGCCGGCGCGGCCCTCCCGGCCCGCCTGCTGGATATCAAGCCGGGCGAGATCGCGCTCGATCTCTGCGCTGCCCCGGGCGGCAAGACGCTGCAGCTGGCCGCCGCCGGCGCCGCGACGGTCGCCGTCGATCGCTCGGCCGAGCGGCTGAAGCGGGTGCGCGAGAACCTGGCCCGCATCGGGCTTGAGGCCGAGACGGTCGCCGCCGACGGCATCCTGTGGGACGACACGCGCAAGTTCGATGCAGTGCTGCTGGATGCGCCCTGCTCGGCCACCGGCACCTTCCGCCGCCACCCCGACGTGCTGTGGGCCGCTTCGCCGGCCGACATCCCCAAGCTGGCCGCGGTGCAGCGCCGCCTGCTCGACAGCGCCGCCGACCGGGTGAAGCCCAAGGGCCGCCTGGTCTACTGCGTCTGTTCGCTGGAGCCGGAGGAGGGCGAAGCCCAGATCCGCGCCTTCCTGCAACGCCGGCCCGACTTCGACCTGGTCCCGATCGAGGCCGGCGAAGGCGGCGCGCCGGAGGCCAGCACCGCGGACGGTTGGCTGCGGCTGCTGCCGCAGCATGTCGACGGCGGCGTCGACGGCTTCTTCGCGGCGCGCATGGTCAGACGCTTCTGATCAGGGTGGGGGGCAATTGGTTCCTAGGCTTGGCCACCTCCCTTTTCAGCCGGGATGACCGGTGTTGGGTGCGAACCCTAAGCGGTTCTGATCGGTCGCATCCTTGTCCCGCCGGGCGCACGCGTTTAGAGCGAGGACATGTCCACGCCGATCATCGCCCCGTCCATCCTCGCCTCAGACTTCGCCAAGCTCGGGGAGGAGTGCCGCGCCATCGAGGCCGCCGGCGCCGACTGGGTCCATATCGACGTGATGGACGGCCACTTCGTGCCGAACATCACCATCGGTCCGGACGTGGTGAAGGCCCTGCGGCCGCACGTGAAGATCCCGTTCGACGTCCACCTGATGATCGCGCCGGTCGATCCGTACCTGGAAGCCTTCATCTCGGCGGGCGCCGACATCGTCACCATCCATCCGGAAGCCGGTCCGCATCTGCACCGCTCGCTGAAGCGCATCCGCGAGCTGGGCGCCAAGGCCGGGGTGGTGTTCAACCCGTCGGCGCCGGTCGAGTACGTCGAGTGGATCCTGGAGGACGTCGACCAGCTGCTGGTCATGACGGTGAACCCGGGCTTTGGCGGCCAGAGCTTCATCTCCAGCCAGCTCCGCAAGATCGAGCGCCTGCGCAAGATGATCGACGCCGCCGGCCTGGACATCCAGCTGGAAGTCGACGGCGGGGTCACCCCGGTCACGGCGCCGCAGTGCGTCGCCGCCGGGGCCACGGCCCTGGTCGCCGGCTCCGCCGTCTTCAAGGGCGGACCCGAAGCCTACGCCGCCAACATCCGCGCCCTGAAGGGGGGCTGACGGAATCACGGTGGAGGGGGCGCGTCTGTCATCGTCATCCTCGATCATCCTTGCCCTCCAGGCGGCGGGCGAGGGCGCTCGGCGTCTGGCGGAACGTGAATGGTTCGGCACGCCGGTCCACGCCCTGATCATCGCCCGCCCCCGGCCGGAGGGTCTGGCCGCCAACCCGCGCGACCTGCGCCCCGTCGAGCCTGAGCGCGGTCGCAAGATCCTGGCCGGAACGCTCGAACTGGCCGGCGGCCAGCTGGCCGTCGGGCCGCAAGGCGACCCGTTCGACCGGGCCAGCCCCAACCGCCGCTTCGCGATCGCCCTGCACCGCATGGACTGGATGGCCGACCTGCTGTCGGCCGGCGACGCGGGCGCCCGGCGCGGCATCCGCCTGGTCGCCGACTGGAAGCGGGTGTTCGGACGCTGGAACGGCTTCTCCTGGAGCCCGAACGTCGTCGAGCGGCGCGTGTTCAACCTGGCCTGCGCTGCGCGGCGGCTGACCACCGGCGCCTCGGACGCGGAGCGGACCGAGTTCCTCAACGACCTGGCGCGGCAGGCCCGGCATCTGGCCCGTATCCGCCAATCGCCCGAGCGATCGTTGGAGCGGGCCGTGGCCGCGGGCGTGGCCGGCTGCGCCCTGGGCGGTGACGCGGGCGAGCGGCTGATCGACTTCGCGCTGAACCGGCTGGCCCGGGAACTGCCGTCGACGGTCTCGGCGGACGGGGTGCACGCCTCGCGCTCGCCGGAGGCCGGGCTGGAGCTGCTGCTCGACCTGCTGACGCTCGACGACGCCTTGCACCAGCGCGGCCGCGCGGGACCGGAGGCCCTGCCGCGCGCCATCGACCGCCTGAGCGCGGCGGTGCGGTTCTTCACCTTGCCCGACGGTCGTCTGGCGGATTTCCAGGGCGGCGACGCTTCCAGCGCCAAGCGGATCGCCGCGGCGCTCGCGCATGAAGACAGCGAGGCCCGCGCCCGCCGCCGGGCGCCGCATTCGGGCTACGAGCGCCTCGAGTCCCAGGCGCTGACCATCATGGCGGACGCCGCGGCGCCGGCCAGGGGGCGGTGGAGCGCGACGGCCTGCGCCCAGCCGGCGGCGCTGGCGATCAGCTGCGGCGTCGATCGGATCATCGTCGGGTGCGGTTGGAGCCTGGACTCCGGCGCGTCGCACGCCCTGCGGCTGACCGACGCCGCCTCGACCGCCAACCTCGCCGACATGTCGACCGGCGTGCCGCTGCGCGGCTTCGCGGCGGCGACACTGGGCGAGCGGCTGATCGGCGGCCCGTTGGCGGTCGAGAGCCGGCGACAGGAGACCGAGGCCGCCGCCTGGCTGGAGATGAGCCACGAGGGCTGGGTCAAGCGCTTCGGCCTGGTTCACGAACGCAAACTGTATCTGGACAAGGCGACCGAGGAACTGCGGGGCGAGGACGGGTTCCTCCCGAAGGTGCAGAAGGAACTGGAAGGCCCCCGCCGCTACACGCCGTTCACGGTGCGCTTCCACGTCCATCCCGACGCCCAGGCCTCGCTGGCGCGCGACAAGAAGAGCGTCCTGCTGAAGGGCGCGCACGAACAGGGCTGGTGGCTGCGCAACGACGCCGTCGAGGTCTCGATCGAGCCGTCGCTGCATGTCGAGAACGGCGTCCAGCGCCGCACGGTGCAGGTCGTCCTCCGCGGCCAGGCCAGCGCCGACAAGGGCGGCAAGGTCCGCTGGAAGCTCTCGCGGGCCGAGGGGTGACAACGGTTTTCCTCTCCCTTGGGAGAGGGGGACCGCCCGAAGGGCGGTGGAGAGGGCCCTCGGTGGTTGATCGTGGCGCGGCAAATACTTTTGACCCCCTCCACCCTGCTTCGCAGGGTCCCCCTCCCCCAGAGGGGAGGAGAGCCGGGGCCGGCTGATACGCACCTTCTAGCCTATCCCCGTCCGAAGCGGCTCGAACCGCGCATTGACTCCCTGGCCCCCGCCCCTATTTTCCGCGCCGTTCGCGTGACTGGCGCATAAGGTGGCCACCACCGGGGAGCGCGGACCTCATACGCCGCGCGCCTGGGCTCCTTTCTCACCCCCTGGAGACCCGAGCCATGCCTGCCGCCCCCGACTATCCCGCCGCTTCCGACCGCGCGCCGATCAAGCGCGCCCTGCTGTCGGTGTCCGACAAGACCGGCCTGGTCGAGGCGGCCAAGGTGCTGGCGGATCTGGGCGTCGAACTGGTCTCGACCGGCGGCACCAAGGCGGCGATCGCGGCGGCCGGCCTGCCGGTGAAGGACGTTAGCGACCTGACCGGCTTCCCCGAGATGATGGACGGCCGGGTGAAGACCCTGCACCCGATCGTGCACGGCGGCCTGCTGGGCGTCCGCGACGCGGCCGACCACGCCAAGGCCATGACCGACCACGGCATCGGCGGCATCGACCTGCTGTACGTAAACCTCTACCCGTTCGAGGCCACCGTCGCGAAGGGCGGCGACTGGGCCGAATGCGTCGAGAACATCGACATCGGCGGCCCGGCGATGATCCGCTCGGCGGCCAAGAACCACGGCTACGTCGCCGTCTGCACCGATCCGGCCGACATGGCCGAGGTGATCGAGGCCCTGAAGACGGACGGCGCCACCTCGCTCGACCTGCGCAAGCGTCTGGCCGCGCGCGCCTATGCCCGCACCGCCGCCTATGACGCGGCGATCTCGACCTGGTTCGCCCAGCAGCAGGAGCAGACCTATCCGCAGCGCAAGGCGATCGCCGGCACGCTGATCCAGACCATGCGCTACGGCGAGAACCCGCACCAGTCGGCGGCCTTCTACGCCCAGGGTCCGGCCCGTCCGGGCGTGGCCAACGCCAGGCAGCTCCAGGGCAAGGAGCTCAGCTACAACAACATCGCCGACACCGACGCCGCCTTCGAGCTGGTCGCCGAGTTCGACGCCCCGGCCTGCGTCATCGTCAAGCACGCCAACCCCTGCGGCGTGGCCACGGGGGACGACCTGCTGTCGGCCTACAAGCGCGCGCTGGAGTGTGATCCGGTCTCGGCCTTCGGCGGCATCGTGGCGGTCAACCGTAAGCTCGACCGGGCGGCGGCCGAGGCTATCGTCGAGGTGTTCACCGAGGTGGTCATCGCCCCGGACGCCGATGATGACGCGGTCGCCGTGTTCGCCGCCAAGAAGAACCTGCGGCTGCTGGTCACCGGCGCTCTGCCGGACGCCCATTCGGCCGGCGAGGTGTTCCGCTCGGTCGCCGGCGGCTTCCTGGTCCAGAGTCGCGACACCACCCTGATCAAGCCCGCCGATCTGAAGATCGTCACCAAGCGCCAGCCGACGCAGGACGAGATCCGCGACATGCTGTTCGCCTTCACCATCGGCAAGCACGTCAAGTCGAACGCCATCGTCTTCGCCCGCGCCGGCCAGACCCTGGGCATCGGGGCCGGCCAGATGAACCGCAAGGACAGCGCCCGCATCGCGGCCATCCGCGCCGCGGACTTCGGCCTGGACCTGAAGGGCAGCGCCTGCGCGTCGGAAGCCTTCTTCCCGTTCGCCGACGGCCTGATCCAGGCCGCCGAGGCCGGCGCGACGGCGGTGATCCAGCCGGGCGGCTCGATCCGCGATGAGGAGGTCATCGCCGCCGCCGACGAACGCGGCCTGGCCATGGCCTTCACCGGCATCCGGGTGTTCCGTCACTAAGGCGCTTGACGATGTGAGCGTTTACTTACATCGTCCCGCCTCATGAAACCCGCCTCGACCGTCGCCGGACACGCCGACCGCATCGCCTCCGGCTTCACCGTGATGAAGCCGGACGGCCCGGGCCCCTTCCCCGTGGTCCTGCAGATGCACGGCTGCGCCGGCGCCCAGCCGTTCCAGAGGCACTACGCCGTCGAGGCGGTGAAGGCCGGGGCGGCGGTGGTCATTGTCGACAGCCTGAAGCCGCGCGGCCTATCGCGGCTGGACGGCAGCCTGTTCGTCTGCACGGGTACGATGCTGCGCGGCGCCCAGCGGGCCGCCGATCTCTATGCGGTCATCCATTGGCTGAAGGGCCAGGGCTGGGCCGACAGCCGCCGGATCGTGGCGGCGGGCTGGAGCCATGGAGGCTGGACCATCATGGACGCCCTGGCCCAGGGCGACGGCGCGGCGCGGATGACTGGTCTCGCGGACGCGGGTCCCGACCTGCTGCGCGGTCTGCGCGGGACCTTCCTCGTCTATCCCTACGCCGCCTATCCCTCGCTGACGACCAACCGCGGCTGGAACGGCGCCCGGCCCAGGGTCTTCGCGGTGCTGGGCGGGCGGGATGCTGTGGTGGGGGTGAAGCATCCGCAACGGTCGCTGGATCGGCTCAAGCGCGATGGCCTGGCGGTCGACGTCCTCACGTTCCCGGAGGCGACCCACGCCTTCGACGATGACGACGCCAACGATCCGCGCACCCAATATCGGGCGGACCTCTCGAGCCAGGCCCGCGCCTATTATGTGAACGCCCTGAAGGCCTCGTTCGCCTAACGCCCGGCGGTGAAACCGGCGAGGATCAGGGCGACGCCGTAGACGATCAGGTCGACCGCGACCAGCACGCCCAGCATCACCGCCGCGCTGACCGGCCAGCTGAACAGGATCAGCAGGCCCAGCAGCAGCGTGACCAGCCCGCCCAGCGCCACCCACCACCAACTCTTCAGCGCTTTGCGGACGCTGTAGGCCAGGCCGACGGCGAAGACGCCGCGAACGATGAAGGCGGCGGCCAGGAAGAGGGTGATGGTCGCCAGGCCCGAGGCCGGCCAGAAGGCCAACAACAGGCCCAGGGCGACGGCCGCGACAGCCCAGAGGATGGCCCATCCTCGTCCCGGCAAGCCTTTGTCCCGAATCACCGCGACCAGGCCCGCCGCGCCCGCGGCGGCGATCAGGACGCCCAGGGTGATGGTGGCGGCCAGGCCGGTGATCATCGGCGCGGCCAGGGCGAGGAAGCCCAGAATCACCAGCAACGCGCCGAACAGCACGCTGATGACGGTGAAGCCGCGTCCCCCGCGGCCCAACTCTGCGTCGGTCATAACGGACGGTCCTCCGGAAGGTCGATCCTTCCGGAGGATGTCACAGGCGTTGGAGGTTTAACCTCCGGTGTTCACCCCAGCGGCGTTGGCCAGCTCGCGCAGGGCGGCGTTGGCGATGGTCAGCTTGGCGAAGGTCCAGCCGCCGCCGGCCTGCTCGATCTCCTCGATCGTGCGCTTCACCGCCCGGCCGGGGCCGGAGTGCAGCTGCGCCCAGGAGGCGACGGTCGAGCGCGCCGTGTCGGCGTCCTCGGCGGCGTCGGGCGAGGCGGCGAAGACCATCACCGCCCGGGCGACCTGGGCCTGCTCGGCGAGCATGTCCTCGATCAGCCGACGGACGGCCATCCGCTCGAAGTGGTCGCCGCCGCGCTTCTCGCCCGCGGCCGCCCGCAAGCGGTCGAAGCTGAAAGCGGCGCCGACCTGGTGGTAGATCCGCGCCGCGGCGGCCACCGGCCAACTGGTGGCGCTGGCCAGGTCGACCAGCTCGGCGGCGGTGGTCAGCGGCTGCAGGGCGGCGATCTCATGCGCCAGGCCCTCCGGCGCGCCGTCCTTGGCGAAGGCGGTCGCCCGGCGGGAGACGGTCTTCTGCTCGAAGCTGGACAGCAGGCCCGGCGTCAGGACGCGCAGCTCGTTCACCCCGGCGCCGTAGCGCTCGGTCAGGGCGTCGACGCCGCCATCGCCCGCCCGGCGCGCCAGCCAGTAGGTCATGCTGCGCAGGGTGTGGGCCAGGGCGCGGAACAGGGCCAGTTGGCCCTCGGCCGGCGCCTTGCCGTCCAGCGCCGCCACGGCGTTCCAGCTGTCGTCGAAGCGCAGGATGCGCCGCGCCGCCTCGAAGCCGGTGATCAGCGCCTGGGTTCCAGCGCCCGCCGCCGCGCGCAGGCGCGAGGGGAAGGTCGGACCGCAGATGTTGATCAGCTCGTTGCAGATCACGGTGGCGATGATCTCGCGACGCAGGCGATGCCGCTGCATCTCGTCGTCGTACTGGCCCAGCGCCTTGGGGAAGTAGCCTTCCAGCACGGTCTCGAAGGCCGCGTCGTCCGGCGCCTTGGTGGCGACGATCTCGTCGAACAGGTCGAGCTTGCCGTAGGCCAGCAGCACCGCCAGCTCCGGCCGGACCAGGCCGGCGTGCGAGGCGGCCAGCTCGGCGATCTGGGCGGCGTCCGGCAGGCCCTCGACACGGCGGTCGAGGCGGCCGGAGGTCTCCAGCTCGGTCATGAACCGGGCGTGGTTGTCCAGCTCCGCCGGGGCGTCCTGCTCCAGCAGCGACAGCGCCAGGGTCTGGTCGTAGTTGTGGGCCAGGACGTGCTCGGCGACGTCGTCGGTCATCGAGGCCAGCAGCTTGTTGCGGCTCTCGCGGGTCTTGATCTTGCCGACGCGCTCCAACATGCCGGTCAGGATCTTGATGTTGACCTCGTGGTCGGAGCTGTCGACGCCCGCCGAGTTGTCGATGGCGTCGGTGTTGATCCGGCCGCCTCCGCGCGCGAACTCGATGCGACCCGCCTGGGTCAGGCCCAGGTTGGCGCCTTCGCCGACCACCTTCACCCGCAGCTCCGAGCCGTTGACGCGGATGGCGTCGTTGGCCTTGTCGCCGGCGTCGGCGTTGGTCTCGCCGCGCGCCTTCACATAGGTGCCGATGCCGCCCAGATAGAGCAGTTCGGCCTTGGCCTTGAGGATCGCGGTCTTCAGCTCGGCCGGCGAGACGGCGTCGGCCTTGATGTCGAGCAGCGCCTTGATCTCCGGCGTCAGCGGGATCGACTTCAGCGTCAGGGGGAAGACGCCGCCGCCCTTGGAGATCTTGCTCTTGTCGTAGTCTTCCCAGGACGAGCGCGGCAGTTCGAACATCCGCTGGCGCTCTTCCCACGACGAGGCCGAATCCGGGTTCGGGTCGATGAAGATGTGGCGGTGGTCGAAGGCGGCCAGCAGGCGGATATGCTTGCTGAGCAGCATGCCGTTGCCGAACACGTCGCCCGACATGTCGCCCACGCCCACGACGGTGAAGTCGGTGGTCTGGATGTCCTTGCCGGCCTCGCGGAAGTGGCGCTTCACCGCTTCCCAGGCGCCGCGGGCGGTGATGCCCATGACCTTGTGATCGTAGCCGGCCGAGCCGCCCGAGGCGAAGGCGTCGCCGAGCCAGAAGCCGTAGTCCTCGGACAGGCCGTTGGCGATGTCGGAGAAGGTCGCGGTGCCCTTGTCGGCGGCCACGACCAGATAGGGGTCGTCGCCTTCGTGGGCGATCACGAACTTCGGGCGCACGACGTTGTTGTCGGCGTCGATGTTGTCGGTGATGTCGAGCAGGCCCGACAGGAAGGTGCGGTAGGCGCGGATGCCTTCCGCGCGAACCGCGTCCGGCGCGCCGCCGCGGGGCAGCTGCTTGGGATAGAAGCCGCCCTTGGAGCCGACCGGCACGATGACCGCGTTCTTGACCTGCTGCGCCTTGACCAGGCCCAGCACCTCGGTGCGGAAGTCGTCGCGGCGGTCGGACCAGCGCAGGCCGCCGCGGGCCACCGGGCCGAAGCGCAGGTGCACGCCCTCGATGTGCGGCGCGGAGACGAAGATCTCGCGGTAGGGCTTGGGCGCGGGCAGGTCGTCCAGCTCGCGGCTGGCGACCTTGAACGAGATGTAGGGCTTGGGCTGGCCGTCCTCGGCCGGCTGGAAGAAGTTGGTGCGCTTCACGGCGCCGACCAGCAGGGCCAGGCGGCGCAGGACGCGGTCGTGGTCGAGGCTGTCCACCGCCTGCAGCGCCTGGACGATCTCCTCCATCACCGCGGCGGCCTGGGTCTCGCGCGCCTTCAGGTCAACGGCGATGGCCGGGTCGAACTTGATGCGGAACAGGTCGAGGATCAGACGGGCGACGCCCGGATGATCGCGGAGGGCCTGCTCCTGCACGGCCTGGCTGGGGTCGAGGCCAGACTGCTGGCGGTAGCGGGCCAGGGCCCGGATCAGCGCGGCCTCGCGCCAGGATACGCCCAGCTCAAGCACCAGACGGTTGAAGCCGTCGCTCTCCGTGCGGCCGGTCCAGACCGCGGTGAAGGCGGCCTCGAAGGCGTCCTTCACATCGGCGAAGACCAGATGTTCGCCGGCCTGGTCCTCGAGCAGGAACTCGTGGACCCAGACCACTTCGCGCTGGCCGTCGGCGCTGACCGGCTCCAGGTCGAAGGCGTCCTCGATCAGGGCCTTCAGGCCCATGTGCTCGAGGATCGGCATGACCTCGGCCAACGGGGCGGCCTCGCCCTTGCGGTAGATCTTGAAGCGGAAGCGGATCGAGCTGTCGCCGACCTGGCGGAAGGCGCGGGTGCGGAAGTCGTCCGCGCCCATGGCGTCGATCTCGGCCAGGTCGCAGAGGGCTTCGTCGCCGGTGTAGAAATCCATGTAGCCGCCGCTGAAGGCGCCGGCCCAGCGGGCCAGGGTCGCCGGGGCGCCCGCGGCCGGCGGCGCGGCGCGGACCGCGGTTTCGAAGCGGTCGGCCCAGGTGCGGGAGGCCTCTGCGATCTCGGATTCGACCGCGGCCAGGTCCGGTTCCGGGTGCTGGCCCGGCTCGACGCCGAGGATGAAGTGGACCCGCGCGAGCGGGGCGTCGGAGAAGCTGGGGTAGTAGGCCGACACCCGGCCCTTGAAGGCCTCGGCCAGGATCTTGCCGGCCCGTTCGCGGACGCCCGAGTCGTAACGGTCGCGCGGCACGAACATCAGGATCGAGACAAAGCGGTCGAACGGGTCGCGACGGGCGAAGACGCGCACGCGCGGCCGGTCGAACAGGTGCAGCACGCCGAGCGCCAGGTCGAGCAGCTGGTCTTCCGGCGTCTGGAACAGCTCGTCCCGGGGCCAGGTCTCCAGGATGTTGCGCAGGCGCTTGTCGCTGTGGGCCCCGGGGGTCACGCCCGATCGGGCCAGGACGCCGGCGACCTTGCTGCGGATCAGCGGCACGTCGCGGGCCGGCTCGTCATAGGCCTCGGCGGTGAACAGGCCGACGAAGCGAACCTCGCCGGAGGGCTTGCCGTCGGCGCCGTAACGCTTGACGCCGATGTAGTCCATGTAGGCGCGGCGATGGACGCGCGAGCGCAGGTTGGACTTGGCCACGATGAGCGGCTCGCCCTTCTCCAGGTGCGTGCGCAGCTCCTTGGACAGGATCGCCGGCTCGCTGGCGCGGCGCAGGACGCGGCGCTCCTGGTCCCGCAGGACGCCCAGGCTGCCTTCCGGCTGGTAGAGCGGCTCCTCCGCCGCGTAGCCGCCGTCGGCGGTGCGCGGGTACTCGTAGACGCGGGCGCCGAGGAACACGAAATGGTCCTGGGCCAGCCAGCGCAGGAACGCGATCTCCTCCGCCCGCTCCTCGCCGGTCACCGGGGCCGGCGCCGAGCCGAGCTCATCGATCGTGCGGGCCATCAGCGCCTGCATGCCGTCGAAGTCGTCGACCGCCATGGCCACCTCGGCCAGCACCGCGCCGATGGCGGTGGTTAGGGCCTCAGCGCGATCTTCGCCGAGCGCGTCCAGATGGACCTGGATCAACGAGGTGCGTTTGCCGTCGGTCTCGACAAGCGGGTGGAACATCGCGCGGACGGGATAACCGGCCTCGGCGATCTCGCCCATGATGGAGTCGACCAGGAAAGGGCGGTCGTTCTGAGCGATCTCGAGCAGGTCGCGGCCGTGATCGGCGCCGTCCTCGCCGACCCAGCGACGGATGCGGACGGCCGGAGCGTCGCCCTTGCGGCTTTCGCCGAAGCGCCACAGTTCGGCGAAGGCGGCGGCCAGGTCGGCGACCGGCGCGTCGGGCAGTTCTTCCGCGGAAAGGTCCCCGGCGACCTGGGAAATGAAGGCGGCTTCACCGGCTCCGGCCTTGGGTCCCAGCGCCTTGGCGAGAGCCTCGGCGAAGGTGGCGTTGCGCTGGCCGCTGTCGGCCGGGTGAAGGCTTGCGCCTTTCATGGCATTTCCTCGTGAAAGTTTCCCGCGAGCCTAGCCCGCTTGGGCTGGGGATCAACCGTGAGCCGCCTGGAAAGGCAAGAACTTTCCGTTATGTGAGCCATGCCCCGGGGCTCTGGGCCCAGAAACGGAATGCGCCGCCGGAGGGGGGGATCCGGCGGCGCTCCATCGTCCTCGCCGGGGGGAAGGCGGGACGCTCTACGTCCGGGCGCCTCTATCGGGGGGGAGGAAGGGCGCCGTCCGGTCCGGAGGGGCAGGGGAGTGCGCTCCGGACAGGCTTGAGATAGGTCTGGAGCGACCGGGTTCAAGGGGCGGCCTTCTGTGCTTTGTCGGATTTTCCGCGGCGGCCCCTCTTCCGCGGACCGTCCTCGTCGCCGAGGCCGCGCGGGTCTCCGTTCTGGGACATCAGGATGGCGATCCAGCGCGAGCCGTCGAACTCGGCCAGGATGATCATCGCCATCACCGCCAGCGGGGTGGACAGGAACATCCCGGGCAGACCCCAGAGCAGGCCCCAGACCGCCAGCGCCAACAGCACCACCACGGGGTCGATGTTCAGGCTCTCGCCCTGCATGCGCGGCTGGATGACGTTGCCGACGAAGAACTGGATGCCCCACAGGATGGCGAGCAGGATCAGGGCCGGGATCGGGGTTCCGAACTGGATCAGGCCGAACACCGGCGGAAACACCACGCCGATGAAGCCGCCGATGATCGGGATGTAGGAGGCCAGGAAGATCAGGAAGGCCCAGAACAGCGCGTTCTCCAGGCCAAAGATGATCATCACCACCCAGGAGGCGGCGGCGATCATCAGGCCGGTGACCGTCTGAACCCACAGGTAGCGCTCCACGCCGTAGCGGATGCGGTTGAAGACGGCGATGGCCTCGTCCCGCTCGCGGTTGTGCGGGAACAGGGCGACGATCTTGCGCTTGAAGCCGCGCTTCGCGGCGATGATGAAGCCCAGGTAGATCAGTACGAACACGGCGTCGGACAGCACGCCCTGCAGACCCTGGGCGAACTGGCCCAGGTACTTGGCGGGGTTCAGCTCGGCGATCAGCTTGGTCAGGGGCGGCGGCGCCTCCAGACCGGCGAAGGCGGCGACCTGGGCGATGATGCCGTCCAGCTTGGGGCCGTAGCCGACCAGCTTGGTGACGAAGCTGGTGGCGTTGTCGGCGACGACATAGGCCGCCGCGCCGAAGATCAGCAGCGACAGGGCGATGGCCACGGCCAGCGAGACGCTGTCCGGCAGCTTGGGCCAGCGCTGCTCCAGCCGGCGGGCGAAGCTGTCGACCATGATCGCCAGGAACATGGCCAGGGCCAGCGGCGTCAGGATCCCGCCCAGCAGCCACAGCGCGCCGCCGCAGGCGATCACCGCCAGGATGACCAGGGCGTTGCGGCCGATCCCGTCGACGACCAGCAGCGGCGCCCGTTCGGCCTGTCCGGCGGCCGGTTCAGGCCCGGCATTGGGCGAGGGCTGGGGCGGGGTCTTGGCGGGCGGTCTGGCCATCGGGTCCTCTGAAACGCTGGGCGGACTGTCCTCGGCGGGCGCCCTTCCGTCAATGCGCGGCTTGGCGAACAGGTCCGGCGGACTGTAGCCTCGCGCCGACATCGCCACGGAGATCTTCAATGGACGGCATCGATCCGGGACTTCTGTTCGTCGGCTTCTCGGACAAACCCGAGACGATGCGGCTGGACCGGGCGAACCGGCACGGCCTGGTCGCCGGCGCGACCGGCACCGGCAAGACCGTGACCCTGCAGATCCTGGCGCAGGCCTTCTCGGACGCAGGGGTTCCGGTCTTCGCGGCGGACGTGAAGGGCGATCTCTCCGGGGTCAGCCAGCCCGGCGCGCCAAACGAGAAGATGCTGGCCCGCGCCCAGGGCATGAACCTGACGCTGACGCCGGCGGCCCCGCCGACCGTCTTCTGGGACCTGTTCGGCGAGCAGGGCCACCCGGTTCGCACCACCATCTCGGAGATGGGGCCGCTGCTGCTGGCGCGGCTTCTGGAGCTGAACGACGTCCAGGAAGGCGTGCTCAACATCGTCTTCAAGGTCGCCGACGCCGAGGGGCTGCTGCTGCTCGACCTGAAGGACCTGCAGGCGGCGCTGAAGTATGTGGCGGACAACGAAAAGACGATCGACGTCGAGTACGGCAACGTCTCCGCGGCGACGATCGGGACCATCCAGCGCGGTCTGCTGACGCTCGAGACCCAGGGCGCCGCCAATCTGTTCGGCGAGCCGGCGCTGAAGCTGTCGGACCTGATGCGCGTCGACGGCTCCGGCCGAGGCGTGGTCAGCATCCTGGCGGCCGACAAGCTGATCCAGAGCCCGCGTCTCTACGCCACCTTCCTGCTGTGGCTGCTGTCGGAGCTGTTCGAGGAGCTGCCCGAGGTCGGCGATCCCGACAAGCCGAAGCTGGTCTTCTTCTTCGACGAGGCCCACCTGCTGTTCCGTGATGCGCCCAAGGCGCTGTTGGAGAAGGTCGAGCAGGTCGTGCGCCTGATCCGGTCCAAGGGCGTGGGCATCTACTTCGTGACCCAGAACCCGGCGGATATCCCCGAGACGGTGCTGGCCCAGCTCGGCAACCGCGTCCAGCACGCGCTGCGCGCCTACACGCCGGCCGAGCAGAAGGGGCTGCGCGCCGCCGCGGCCTCGTTCCGTCCCAATCCGGCCTTCGACACCGCCGAGGCGATCCAGGGGCTTGGCGTAGGCGAGGCGCTGGTGTCGGTGCTCGACGAGAAGGGTGCGCCGACCGTCACCGCCAAGACCATGATCCGGCCGCCGGCTTCGCGCCTCGGGCCGGCCACCGCGGCGGAGCGTCAGGCGACCCTGGCCCAGAGCCCGGTGAAGGGCCTCTACGACACCGCCCAGGATCGTGAATCGGCCTTCGAGGTGCTGCGCGCGCGCGCCGACCAGGCGACGCGGCAGGCGGAACAGGCCGCCGCCGACGCCGCCGCAACCAAGCAGCAGGAAGCCGACCAGAAGGCGCGGGAGAAGGAACAGGTCCGTCGCGACGCGCCGCGCCGGTCCAGCAGCCGCCAGAGCATCGGCGAGGCCTTCGGCAGCAGTTTCGCCCGCACCGTGGCCAACCAGATCGGCCGCGAACTGATGCGCGGTCTGCTGGGCGGCCTGAAGCGGCGGTAGGGTCCTCGATGTCGAATGTGAGAAGGGCGCGGATCGCTCCGCGCCCTTCAGGCTGTTCGTAATGAGCGGGGCGGTCTAGGCCGCCTTGCGGCTCCGACGCTTGGCGGTCGCGGGCTTCTCGGCCGCTTCGACCGCCTCGACGACCCCGCAGGTCCAGGCGCTGAGGGTGTCGGCCGGGGCCGGGCGGCCGATGGCGTAGCCCTGCACCTCGGCGCAATCCTCGCCGCGCAGGAACTCCAGCTGCTCCGGCGTCTCGACGCCCTCGGCCACGACCGGGATGTCCAGGCTGCGGCCCAGCCCCAGCACCGCTTTGACGATCACGGTGGCCCGCTCGTCGCGGTGGATGTTCTCCACGAAGCTCTTGTCGACCTTGATCTTGTCGAACGGGAAGGACTGCAGCGTCGACAGCGACGAGAAGCCGGTGCCGAAGTCGTCCATGGCGATCCTGACGCCCATGGCCTTCAGGCGGCGCAGGTTGTCCAGGGCGCGCTGATAGTCCTTGAACAGGGCGCTTTCGGTGACCTCGAGCTCCAGCCGCGCCGGCGACAGGCCGGTCTGGATCAGGATCTCGTGGACGATGGTCGGCAGGTTGGCCTGGTTCAGCTGCAGCGGCGACAGGTTGACCGCGATGCTCAGCGGCCGATCCCAGCCGGCGGCCTCCTCGCACGACTTGCGCAGCACCCACTCGCCGAGCGGGATGATCAGGCCGGTCTCTTCGGCCAGCGGGATGAAGTCCAGCGGCGGGATCATGCCGCGCGTCGGATGCTTCCAGCGGACCAGGGCCTCGAAGCCGCAGATCTGGCTGTCGCTGGCCCGAGCCTGCGGCTGGTAGTGGACGACCAGGTCCTCGTCGACGATCGCCTGGCGCAGCTCGCGAGCCAGGTTGCGCCGCTCGCGGATGGTCTCGTCCATCTCGCGCTTGAAGAAGCGGTAGGCGCCGCGGCCGTTTTCCTTGGCGCGGTACAGCGCCATGTCGGCGTTGGCGAGCAGGGCTTCGCCGGTGCGGCCGTCGTCGGGATACAGCGACACGCCGAGGCTGGCGGCCATGGCCAATTCCTGGCCCTCGTACATCACGCTCTCGCGGAGCGATTCCAGCAGGCCGCCGGCCAGCTCGGCCGCGGCGGTCGCCTGGTCCTGGTCGGCGTCGGTGACCTGCACGACGACGAACTCGTCGCCGCCCAGGCGGGCCGCGAACGACGGCGCGACGACGCTGTCCTGCAGCCGGCGGGCCGCTTCAACCAGCACCGCGTCCCCGGCCAGGTGGCCGTGAAGGTCGTTGGCTTCCTTGAAGTGGTCCAGGTCGACGCAGATCACGGCCAGGCTCTCGCCCGACGCCCCCACCCGATCGAGGACGCCGGCGAGGCGCGCCTGCAGGGCGTTGCGGTTGGGCAGGCCGGTCAGGCCGTCATGTTCAGCCAGGTAGCGGATCTTCTCCTCGGCCGAGCGGCGTTCGCGCAGGTCGCGGACGGCCAGCACGGTCAGATCCTCGGTCTCGGCGCGGGCGCCGTCGTCCATCAGGCGCGCGAAGATCTCGACCGGGATCGACTTGCCGCCGTCCAGCGGCTGCATGCGGCCTTCGCGGCGCTCGGCGCCTTCGACGATCTCGCAGGCGTCGTCGAGGGTCAGCATGCCGTCCATCAGCGGCTGGCCGACCAGATCGTCCAGCTTGGCGCCGGCCAGGTCGCAGAAGGCGGCGTTGGCGTCCTTGATCACCCCGCGCTGGACCACGACGATGCCTTCATAGGCGGCGTTGGCCAGGGTGCGGATGCGCTCCAGCGCCGAGCGGCTGGTCTGGGATTCGATCAGCACCGCGCCGAGGCCGGCCAGGACGATCAGGCCGGTGATGCTGGTCACCGCCAGGATCATCAGGCCGCCCGAGAACATCTGCTCCGGCACCATCACCCCGGCGTCCGGGATGATGGTGATCGCGCCCATGCCGGTGAAGTGCAGGCTGCAGACCGACAGGGTCAGGATCAGCGCGCCGACCACCTGGGACGAGAACTTGCGGGCGTCGCCGGCCACGATCAGCGCCACCGCCGACCCGACCACCCCGATCGCCACCGAGGCGCCGATGGTCGCCGTCTCCCAGACGATATGGCCCTGGGTCACGAACGAGCTCATGCCGGTGTAGTGCATCGCGCCGATGCCGAGGCCCAGCAGCAGGCCGCCGGCCATCTGGTTGGCGCGGTCGCTTTCGCGGGTGGCGGTCGCGGCGAAGAAGCCGGCGCCCATGAACAGCACCGCGATCATCAGCGACATGATCGTGCCGGTCGGCGAGTAGCCGGTCTTCAGACCCGGATCATAGGCCAGCATGGCCAGGAAATGGGTCGCCCAGACGCCGGAACCGGCCACCAGCGCGGTGAACAACAGCCAGGCTCCGCGCGGGAGGCCTCGGGCGCCGTTCATCCGGGAATACAGTCTGAACGCCGTCAGGCTGGCGCAAAGGCAGACCAGTCCGGCGACCAGCACCATGCCGTAATCGTGCTCGTTGACGAGACACGAGATGACCTTGAACACGCCCCCACTCCCCATTCTGGAGAACTAATCGGGGCGCAGTATCGGCGCCGATTCCAAAAAAAGCGTTTCAGATCGGGACGATGGGCGCCGACCTGCGGCAAAGCCTTGCAGGCTAAGCGATTCGGAACGGCGCCAGGCGGCGGAAGAGGGCTTCCCGAGAGCCGATCGAGAGCTTCTGGTACAGATTTCGGACATGAGTCCGGGCCGTCGCCAGGGTGATGCCCATGTCCTTGGCCACGCTCTCGATGCGCACCCCGTCGAGCAGGCGCAGGGCGATGCGGTGTTCCGTGGCGGTCAGTCCCAGGGCGCGGCCGAAATCGGCCCAGCGCGGAACATAGTCGCCGCCGGTGGTGTGGAAGACCAGGCCGATCGCCTCGTCGCCTTCGACGTCGATGCGCCAGGCCCGGAAGATGACGACGCCTTCGCCGGCCTGCGGCGAGCACCAGGCCCCGATCGCCCCCGAGGCGCCGGACAGGAACTGAAGAAAGGCGGCTTGCTCGGCGGGGTGGACCAGTTCGAAACGGCCGTCGGTCCGGCGAACGTCCAGGCCCTCGTCCATGGCGGCGTCGGCGGCGAGGTTGGACCACAGCAGCTCGCCGTCCGGGCGGACCAGGATTCGCGGGCGGCCCTCAAGATCGGCCCAACGCATCAGAAGCGCCATCGACGGGATGAGCCGTCGAGAATCAGAACTACTCACCGCGCTGCCTGCACTAGGGGACGAGGACCTTGAGGGCGCCACCCTACAGCGAAACAGCGGTCGGCCGTAAACCCCGTTGACGGTGAAAATGCGTGTGAGCGGGAAAAAGAAAGGCCGGGCTTTCGCCCGGCCGTCTTGGTCTCGAAATCTAAATGGAGCGGGCGATGAGATTCGAACTCACGACCCCAACCTTGGCAAGGTTGTGCTCTACCCCTGAGCTACGCCCGCGCTCCAGAGACGCTTGAAAGAAGGCGTCCCGAAATCGAGAGGGCGGCTTATGGCAGAGCGTTCCCGGCTTGGCAAGCGCCTCTCGTGAGACTTTTTTCGATTGTCTCAAACCCCCAGTTTCGGGGCCTTCAGACGCCGCTTGTTGACGTGGCCGGCCGGGGCCGGGCCGGTGTCGTCGGGCAGCTCGCCGCGGAAATAGAATCGCTGCCAGGCGTCGCGGACGGCCTCGGGGTCCTGTTTCAGCAGGCGGGCGTTGAACTCCGAGCGCTGGGTGTACCAGGCGTCGTACTGGCGGCGCAGGTCGTCGTTGGCGGTCAGCGACTTGGTCACCGGCTGGACGTCGGCCAGCAGCCGGTCCTGGACCAGGGTGATGAAGCAGAAGGGCTCGCCCTTGGCGAACTTCACCCGGCCGGGGCGGGTGAACATCCAGTTCATGGTGAAGGGGAAGGGCAGCCAGTCGGTCTCGACCAGGCCCTGCAGCGGCTGGATGCCGTCCTTGATGTGGTTGGGCGGGCCCTGCACCCACATCGACCAGCCGGGCGGCGTGCGGAACAGGTAGCCGGCGTGGAAGGTGACGATCCCGCGCGAGAAGTGGCTTTTGGCGAAGTCCTCGAAGCCGGGATAGGGATGGTCCGGGGTCAGGGTGATGCAGTCCTGGTGCGCCCCGCCGTTCCACTCGGCCGTGAACCCGACCGGGCAGAGAATCTCCCAGCCGGTGGTGTTGGCCATCGACAGCGGCAGGCAGCGGTAGGGATGCCGCTCGGCGAAGGCGTCCATCCAGGCCCGCTGCGGACGGCCGGGGACGATGTCGGGCGGACGCTGGTTCGTCGGATAGCACTCGAGCTGCATGCTTGGGCTCATCAGGCAAAGGGATCGGAAAGTCCTCTCGCGCGCCCGGCGTGGTTCCGCAAGAGGCTGGGGATTGCTAAGCGGGACGCATGAAGACCCGCGCCGACCTGTTCGCCTTCCTCGACGCCCAGGGCATCGCCCACTCCACGCTGGACCATCCGGCGGTGTTCCGCGTCGGCGAGGGCGACGAGATCAAGGCCGGCCTGCCGGGCGGACACACCAAGAACCTCTTCCTCAAGGACGCCAAGGGGCAGCTTTGGCTGATCTCGGCGCTGGGCGAGACGCGCATCGATCTCAAGCGGCTTCATCCGGTGATCGGTTCGGCCCGGCTGAGCTTCGGCAGCCCCGAGCTGATGCAGGAGACCCTGGGCGTCACGCCCGGCTCGGTGACCGCCTTCGGCCTGATCAACGATTCCGACCGCCGGGTGCGGTTCGTACTCGACGCCGGGCTGGCCGACTCCGATCCGGTGAACTTCCATCCCCTGATCAACACCGCGACCACCGCCGTGTCGCAGGCGGGCTTCCGACGCTTCCTCGCCGCGGTGGGGATCGAGCCGCTGATCGTCGATTTCGAGGCGATGGCGGTCGTCTGAGCGTTGAAGACGTCGCCGGTTGGGACCATCTTGGCGGCGAAACGTTGCACATCGGGACGGCCTGTCGCCGTCCCTTGACGGGAAACCGAATGACCCTGATCGGAGAAGGCGCGGCGCCGCAGGCGGCCGCCGGCGAGTTCATCAAGGACGGCTCGGACGCGAGCTTCATGACCGACGTCATCGAGGCGTCGAAGACCCAGCCGGTCATCGTCGACTTCTGGGCGACCTGGTGCGGCCCCTGCCGCCAGCTGACCCCCGCGCTGGAGAAGGCCGTCAAGGCGCTGAACGGCGCGGTGCGGCTGGTGAAGATCGACGTCGACAAGAACCCTGGCTTCGCCGGCCAGCTGCGCGTCCAGTCGATTCCGACCGTCTACGCCTTCGTGGGCGGCCAGCCGGTGGACGGCTTCATGGGCGCTCTGCCGGACAGCCAGGTGAAATCGTTCGTCGACCGCCTGGTCGGCCCGCCGCCGGCCGGCGAGATCGACGAGCTGCTCGCCCAGGCCAAGGAGTCGTTCGAGCTGGGCGATCTGGGCGGCGCGGCCCAGGGCTACGCCGAGGCTCTGAACATGGACCGCGAGAACGTGAAGGCCATCGGCGGACTGGCGCGGGTCTACCTGGCCGGCGGCGACGTCGAGCAGGCGGCGGCCTTGATCGCCATGGCCCCCGCCGACGCCAAGGATCCCGACCTCGACGCGGCTCGCGCCGCCCTGGCGCTGGCCGAGGCCGGTTCGGCCGAGACCGCGCCGTTCGAGAAGGCCCTCGCCGCCGATCCCGCCGACCATCAGGCGCGCTTCGACCTCGCCGGCGCGCTCGCCGGGCAGGGCGACCTGGGCGCCGCGGCCGATCACCTGCTCAACATCATCGAGCAGGACCGGACCTGGAACGACGAGGCGGCGCGCAAGCAGCTTCTGACCATCTTCGAGGCGGCCGGCCCCATGTCGGACGTCGCCAAGCAGGGACGACGGCGGTTGTCGTCGATCCTCTTCAGCTAGGGACAGCGCTCATGCCCACGGGATATCGCAAGGCCGCAGACCTTCCGCAGGCGATCCCCGTGTTTCCGCTCGCCGGGGTGCTGCTGCTGCCCGGCGGGCAGCTGCCGCTCAACATCTTCGAGCCGCGCTATCTCAACATGGTCGACGACGCGATGGCGGGGGACCGGTTGATCGGCATGGTCCAGACCCGCCACGGCGATCGGGAGCGGCCGCCGCTGGCGCCGGTCGGCTGTGTCGGCCGGGTCACCAGCTTCGCCGAGACGCCCGACGGCCGCTACCTGATCACCCTGACTGGCCTGTGCCGGTTCGCGCTCGGCGACGAACTGCCGGTGCGAACGCCCTATCGCCAGGTGCTGGCGCGCTTCGAGACCTATGAGGGCGACCTGAAGGAAGAGCCGCCCTCGGCCCGGCTCGACCGACCCCGGTTCCTGGCGGCGCTGGCGCGCTATCTCGACCATCGTGGTCTCGGCATCGAGTGGGAGTCGGCGGAGTCCGCGCCGGTCGACGCCCTGGTCAACAGTCTGGCGATGGGGCTGCCGTTCGACGCTTCCGAGAAGCAGGCGCTGCTGGAGGCGTTAACGGTGGAGGACCGGGCGGAAACCTTGACCGCCATGCTCGAGATCGACGCCGCCGGAGGCGACGATGATCCGAGCGTCTTGCAGTAGCGGCCAGCAAGGCTAGAAGAAGCCCATGAGCCAAGCCGACGCCCCCAAGGTCGATCCCCGCCTGCTGGAGATCCTCGTCTGCCCCGTCACCCAGGGGCCGCTGAAGTACGACCGTGAAAAGGGCGAGCTGGTCAGCCAGGGCGCGAAGCTGGCCTATCCGATCCGCGACGGCGTGCCGATCATGCTGCCGGAAGAGGCCCGGGCGCTGGAGGGCTGAGTTTCGTTGCGTCCTTCGAGACGCTCGCCTGAGAGCTCGCTCCTCAGGATGACGAGCTCAATAGATCGCCACCCACATTCGTCATGGTGAGGAGCCGGCTCTCAGGCCGGCGTCTCGAACCACGCAATGACCTACAGCGCTTCCCCGCGCAGCAACCGGGGCAGGTCGCCGACCGCGCCGCCGGCCTCGTGCATGAAGAAGCGACGCGCAGGGGCGATGCGGTTCACAGCCGCCATGCCGACGCCGCGCGCGGCGCGGATCAGGGGATTGTCGTTCGAGAACAGCCAGACGAAGGCGTCCATGCCGGCGGCCAGGCTCATGGTGTCGAACCGCCGCCAGCGACCGTAACGGTCGAGCACGGCCTCCGAGCCGATATCCTCGCCGATCCGCGAAGCCTCGACCAGCACCTCGGCCAGCGCGGCGGCGCCCTTGAGCCCCAGGTTCAGGCCCTGGCCGGCGATCGGGTGTACGCCGTGGGCGGCGTCGCCGAGCAGGGCGGTGCGCGGGGCGCTCAGTTTTTCGGCCAGCGACAGCGACAGCGGATAGGTGAACACCGGCCCCATGACCTCGACCTCACCCAGGAAGTCGCCGAAGCGGCGCATCAGGTGAGCGTGGAAGACCTCCGGCCGGGCGGATTTCAGGGCCTCGCCGCGGTCGCGCTTCTCGGTCCAGACCAGGCTGGCGCGGTTTTCGGTCAACGGCAGGATGGCGAACGGGCCGCCGGGCAGGAAATACTCGTGGGCGACGCCGCCGTGCGGGCGCTCCAGCTTCACCGTGCAGACCACGCCGGTCTGCGGGTAGTCCCAGCCGACGGTGTCGATGCCGGCGGCGCGGCGCACGATCGAGCCGCGGCCTTCGGCGCCGATGACAAGCGGGGCGCTCAACACGCGGCCGTCGTCCAGGGTGACCTTGGCCGCCGCGGAGGCGACCTCGACGCCGGCCACGCGGGCGGGCGCCAGGACCTCGATGCCGGCGGCGATCACCGCCTGGGCCAAGCCCGCGCGGATGTGGCGGTTCTCCAGCATGTAGCCGAGCGGTTCGCCCTCGACGCGGTCGGCGATCTCGCCGGAGTCGAAATGCAGGAAGAAGGGGCTCTGGCCCGGCGTCGCGGCGCCCGGCGTGCGTCCGTCGGTGACCAGGATCTCGTCCATCCGCTGGGCGTGAGGCTCCAGCGCCTCGGCCAGGCCCAGGGTCCGCCACTGCCGGAAACAGGAGAAGGCGATCGCCGAGGAGCGACCGTCGAAGGTCGGCGCGAGCTGGGCGTCGAACGGCATGGGGTCGATCAGCACGGGCTTCAGGCCGCCGCTGTGCAGCGCCAGAGCAAGGGTGGCGCCGGCCATGCCGGCTCCGGCGATGATCACGTCCGCGTCGTGGGGGATGGCCATGGGAACTCAGTACGGAACGACGGGCGGGGTCTCAGGCGGCTTCTTCTGGCTTTCGAGCAGGTCGCCGACCGGATCGTCGGATTGCGGTTCGCTCTTCGGCGCAGGCGTCGCGGGCGTCTTCGGCTTGGGCGCGGCGACCGCCTCGGCGCCGGCGGCGGGCGTCGTTTCGGCGGCGGCGGTTTCGGCCGGCTTGGGCTCCTCGGCCTTCGGCTTGGGGTCTTCCTCCTCGACGACCTGAAGCGCCGGCTTCTGGGCGTTGGGGTCGAAGGGCGTCGCCTCCTTCGCCTGGATCAGGTCGCCGCCGATGACCGGCTTCTCGCGCGCGCCCGTGTACCAGGCGGGCGGATTGCGCCGGATCTGGTCGCGGAAGCCCAGGGTCAGGCCGAGGACGGCGCAGCCCAAGAGGAAGAGCGCGACCCAGCGGATAACGGGGGAGGAGGCTTGCTCAGACGCCATACCCCAACCTAGCCCGCCGCCGCGAGCCGGGAAAGCCGGCGCGACGCGTTTCGCGTTATGCGTGCAATGGTTGCAGTTAACGATTTTCTACAACTTATCCGCACAATTGAACCATGACACGCCCCGCCGCCCCTCCCCTCGCCGAAGACCCCCCGCCCGAAGCGGTCTCTTTCGATCCGATCGCCCGCGCCTTCCTCGGCCGGGCCAAGCCGATCGAGAACCTGCGATGGAGCTTGCGGGATCTGGCGACCGCCGGCCTGACGCTGGCCCTGATCCACGCCGCCGCGACGCTGGAGGGGCTCTAGCGCGCGAAAGCTGGACGCATGCGTCCACTTATCGCTTGCCCGGCCCGGCGAGCAACGCTATCGGCGTTCTCTGGACGGTAAGGTCCAGAATTGAGAGCGCGTCCGGGTCCCCATGTCGTCTGTCCCCAAGAACAAGTTCGTGCCGTTGATCGTCGGCGGCGCGGTCGGTCTGGCCGTCCTGGTCGGCGGCGTCTTCTGGTGGATCGACAAGCATCACTATGAGGCGACGGACAACGCCTTCGTCCAGGCCGACACCGTCCAGGTCAGCCCGCAGGTGTCCGGCTACGTGGTCGAGGTGCTGGTGGCCGACAACGCCCATGTCGAAGCGGGCCAGGTGCTGGCGCGGATCGATCCCACCACCTTCCAGGCCAAGCTCGACCAGGCCATCGCCAACGCCAGTGCGGCCGAGGCCGCGGTGAAGGCGGTCGATGACAAGGCCGCCCTCGAGCAGGCGGTGATCGCCGAGCGGGTCGCGGGGGTCGCTTCGGCCCGTGCGGAGGCCGGCCGGTCTCAGGCCGACCTGGGCCGCTATCGCGAACTGGCCGGCAAGGGCTGGGTCTCCGACCAGAAGCTGCAGACGGTCCGCGCCGGCGCCGAGCAGTCGGCGGCCGGCGTCGCCCAGGCCCAGGCCGCGCTGGAGGCCGAGCGTCGCAGCGCCGAATCGCTCGGCTCGGCCAAGGCGCAGAGCATCGCCGCCGCCGCCGCCGCCCGCGCGGCCGTCGAGCAGGCCCGCCTCGACCTGGAGCGCACGGTGATTCGCGCGCCCGCCGCCGGCGTCGTGGGCGCCCGCGCCATTCGCCCAGGCCAGCTCGTTCAGCCGGGCGCCGCCCTGATGAGCATCGTGCCGCTGGGCCAGACCTATGTCGTCGCCAACTTCAAGGAGACGCAGATGGCGCGCCTGCGCATCGGCCAGAAGGTCGAGGTCAAGGCGGACGCCTTCGGCGACCAGGCGATCGCCGCGCACGTTCAGAGTTTCGCTCCGGCCACCGGCCAGGAGTTCGCGCTGATCCCGGTCGAGAACGCGGTCGGAAACTTCACCAAGGTCACCCAGCGGGTGCCCGTCCGCATCGTCATCGATCGCAAGGCGCCGCTCGGGGGCGGCCTGCGTCCTGGGCTGTCGGTCAAGGTCAAGGTCGACGTCCGCGACCAGTCGGGGGTGTCCTTCGCCGATTCGGCGGTCGCCTCGACTCAGTTCGTGCGCCGCGGCCAGTCGCAGTAGCCGGCCGTGACCGACGCCGCCGCATCCCCGCTCCCGTCGGCGCAGCGGCCCGCCCAGGGCTTCGTCCTGCCGAACGGCGAGACCCTGCCCTGGCCGCTGGTCTTTCTGGGCTTCTCCGGGATGATCATCGGCCAGTTCATGGCCATCCTGGACATCCAGATCGTCGCCGCCTCGCTGTCGCAGATCCAATCCGGCATCGGGGCCAGCGCCGACGAGATGAGCTGGGTTCAGACCGTCTATCTGCTGGCCGAGGTCGTCATCATGCCGCTGACGGCCTACCTGACCCGGATGTGGGGCACCCGGAAGTTCTTCATCGGCGCCTGCATCCTGTTCATCGTCAGCTCGATCCTGACCGGCCTGACCACCAGCATCGAGTCGATGATCTTCATGCGGGCGGTCCAGGGGATCGCCGGCGGGGCGATGATCCCGGTGGTGTTCGCCACCGCCTTCACCATCTTCCCGCCCGAGCGCCGGATCACCGCCAACGTCATCGTCGGTCTGATCGTCACCCTGGCGCCGACGGTGGGGCCGACGCTCGGCGGCCACCTGACCGACATCGCCAGCTGGCGCTGGTTGTTCTTCGTCAACGTCCCGCCCGGGCTGCTGGCCCTGTTCCTGGTCTGGCGCTACGGCGACTTCGACAAGGGCGATCCCACCCTGTCCAAGGGCATCGACTGGTGGGGCGTGTGTCTGATGGCCATCGGTCTGCTCAGCATCCAGTACGTTCTCGAGGAGGGCGCCAAGGACAGCTGGTTCCAGGACGACATGATCCTGTGGCTGACCGTGCTCGGGGTCATCACCTTCGGGGCGTTCATCTGGCGACAGCTGACCTACCAGCAGCCGATCGTCTCGCTGAAGCCGTTCACCGACCGCAACTTCAGCATCGGCATCGTCATGACGCTGGTGTCGGGGATGAGCCTCTACGGCGGCACCTTCGTGCTGCCGCTGTTCCTGGCGCAGATCCGGCAGTACTCGGCCGCGGAGACCGGCACGACCATGCTGGTGTCCGGCCTGACCATGTTCCTGACCGGGCCGATCGCCGGCCGGATCGTGCGCCAGTTCGACCCGCGGGTCGGCATGGTGCTCGGTTTCGCCATCGCCGCCTACGGCACCGGCCTGGGTCATGCGGTGACCAACGACTGGGGCTTCTGGGAATTCGCCTATTTGCAGGCGTTCCGCGGAGTCGGGGTCATGATCGCCATGATCGCCAGCCAGCAGATGACCGTCAGCACCATCCCGGTCCATATGATGAAGGACGCCTCGGCGCTGGTGAACCTGACCCGCAACGTGGGCGGCGCCGTGGGCCTGGCCATGCTGTCGACGGCGCTGACCCAGCAGACGGCGCGCCACTACAACGAGCTGACCAGCGCGATGAGCATCGCCAGCGCCCAGACCCAGAACCTGATGGCCGGCCTGTCGGCGAGGATGGCCCAGCTGGGCGTCGCCGATCCCGAAGGCGCCGGCTACAAGGCTGTCGGCGGCATGATCCATCGCGAAGCGGCGATCCTGGCCTTCGGCGACGCCTTCGCCCTGCTCGCGGTCGGACTTGCCTTCGCCGGCGTGCTGGCGTTGTTCGCCTCGCCAGCGAAGAATCAGCCCGCGTCCGGCGGAAGAGGACACTGACATGCCCCGGGTCGCCGGCCAGATCGACGTCGCCAAGACCGAGGCCATCCTCGACGCCGCCTCGGCGGTGCTGGCGGAGCGGGGCCTGGCCGCGCCGATGGAGGAGATCGCCCGCCGCGCCGGGGTCTCGAAGCAGACGGTCTACAATCACTACGGCAGCAAGGCGGAACTGGTCCGCGCCCTGGTCGAGCGGCGCGTCGACAGCATCACCTCGCCGCTGCGTGAGCCGGGCGCGGAGGAGCATCCGGAAGAGGCGCTGACGGCCTACGCCAAGACCCTGCTGACCGTCGTGGTGAACAAGAACTATTCGCTGATGCGCATCACCATCCAGAGCGCTGGCGAGATGCCCGACCTGGCGCGCGAGGTGTTCGAGATCGGGCCGATGCGCAGCCGCGCCCAGCTGGCCCGCTTCCTGGAGCTGGAGACGCGGGCCGGGCGCATGAACGTGCCCGACCCGGTGATGGCGGCGGAGTTCTTCGGCGGGATGGTGCTGGGCCAGCGGCAGACGCGTGCGCTGCTGAACCTGCCCAGCGACCTTACCGAGGCCGAGATGGACGCCATGGCGGCCGAGGCCGCCAGGATCTTCATGACGGCCTACGCGGCCTAGGTTGAATCAGCCTTCCGCCGACTCGCCGTCCGGCAGGCCGATCATGTGGAAGCCGGCGTCGACATGGACCACTTCGCCCGTGGTCGACCGACCCAGCTCCGACAGCAGCCACAGCGCCGCGCCGGCGACGCCTTCCATCGAGGTGTCCTCCTTCAGGGCGCTGAAGGCGCGGCCCTGGCTCAGCATGCCGCGGCCGCCCGAGATGCCGGCCAGCGACAGGGTGCGCATGGCGCCGGCTGAGATGGCGTTGACGCGGATGCCCTTGGGGCCCAGGTCGCGGGCGATGTAGCGGGTCGCCGCCTCCAGCGCCGCCTTGGCCACGCCCATGGTGTTGTAGTTCGGAATGACCCGCTCGGCGCCCAGGTAGGTCATCGTGACCATCGAGCCGCCGTTCGGCATCAGCCTGGCCGCGCGCCGGGCGGTGTCCACGAAGCTGAAGGCCGAGATGTTCATCGCCCGCAGGAAGCCCTCGCGGGTGGTGTTCTCGACGAACGAGCCCTTCAGCTCGTCCTTGTTGGCGAAGGCGATCGAGTGGAGATAGGCGTCCAGCGTCCCAAGCTCGCTCTCGATCTGGGCGAAGGCGGCGTCCATCGAGGCGTCGTCGGTGACCTCCATCGGGACGAAGGTCTTCACGCCGATGCTCTCGCCGAGCGGACGGACGCGCTTCTCCATGTCCGGCAGGTAGGCGAAGGCCAGCTCGGCGCCCTGGGCGGCCAGCTGCGAGGCGATGCCCCAGGCGATGGAGTTGTGGTTGGCCACCCCGGTGATCAGGGCCTTCTTGCCCTTCATCAGATCGCCCTTGGGGAAGCTGTAGTCGTCGGCCATTGGGAAAACATCCGTGGTTCGCGCCGCCTGAGGCCGGCTGTCGACGGCCTTTCTGGACGGCTGCGCGTATTCGGGCAAGATCGCGATAGGGGGACCGATGAGCAAGCGACCGACTTACCCGATGCCGGACGACGTCGCGGAGGCCCTGCTGGCCGGGGGCGTCCGCGCGGACTACGACGCGCGACCGCATTACCAGCGCAACGACTATGTCGGCTGGATCGGCCAGGCCAAGGGCGATGACACGCGCCGCAAACGCATCGACCAGATGGTCGCCGAACTGAAGACGGGCGGCGTCTACATGGGCATGTCGCACCGGCCGAGCGCGAAGGGGTAGACGGGGTCTCCATCCTCGCGGTCGTCGCGAGGATCCATGATCGCCATTGACGCAGAAAGGGCGCGGATCGCTCCGCGCCCTTATCGCTTTGGCTCGTCACGCAGGGTCGTCGAAACAAGCGCGACGATGACGAGGTGAGGTCCCTACGCCCGCGCCATGATCAGGCAGCCGTTGGTGCCGCCGAAGCCGAAGCTGTTCGACATCACCGTCTCGACCTGACGATCGTCCCGCTTGCGCAGGATCGGCAGGTCTTCGAACGCCGGGTCGAGGGTCTCGATGTTGGCGCTCTCGGCCAGGAAGCCGTTGTTGAGCATCAGCAGGCTGTAGATCGCCTCCTGCGCGCCGGCGGCGCCCAGGCTGTGGCCGGTCAGGGACTTGGTCGAGGAGATCGCCGGGGCGTCCTTGCCGAATACCTGGCGGACCGCCTCCATCTCCTTGATGTCGCCGACCGGCGTCGACGTGCCGTGCGGGTTCAGGTAGTCGATCTTGCGGCCGCCGGCGCCCTGCAGCGCCAGGTTCATGCAGCGGGCGGCGCCCTCGCCCGACGGGGCGACCATGTCGTAGCCGTCCGAGTTGGCGGCGTAGCCGACGATCTCGCCGTAGATCTTGGCGCCGCGGGCCTTGGCCTTCTCCAGGTCTTCCAGCACCACGATGCCCGCGCCGCCGGCTATGACGAAGCCGTCGCGGTTCAGGTCGTAGGCGCGGCTGGCGACCGCGGGGCGGTCATTGTAGCTGCTGCTCATGGCGCCCATGGCGTCGAACAGGTTCGACAGCGACCAGTCGAGCTCCTCGGTCCCACCGGCGAAGACCGTGTCCTGCTTGCCCATCAGGATCTGCTCGTAGGCCGCCCCGATGCAGTGGGTCGAGGTCGCGCAGGCCGAACTGATCGAATAGTTGATCCCGCGGATCTTGAACCAGGTCGACAGCGTCGCCGACGGCCCCGAGCTCATCGCCTTGGGCACCGCGAACGGGCCGACGCGCTTGGGCCCCTTCTCGCGGGTGATCGCGGCGGCTTCGACGATGACCTTGGTCGAGGGGCCGCCCGAACCGACGATCAGGCCGGTGCGGTCGTTGGAGATTTCGCCCTCTTCCAGGCCGGCGTCGGCGATGGCCTGCTCCATGGCGACGTGCGCCCAGCCGGTGCCGTCGGCCAGGAAGCGGGCGGCGCGGCGGTCGACGATCGCCTGCCAGTCGCAGTCGGGCGCGGCCTCGACCTGGCAGCGGAAGCCCAGATCGGCGTACTCCTGACTGAACCTCACGCCGGACTTCGCTTCGCGCAGCGAAGCGGTGACTTCGTTGGCGTTCGAGCCGATCGAAGAGACGATGCCGATACCAGTGACGGCTACGCGCCGCATGTTAGCTCCTTATGTCTTCCCCCGTTCGCTCCCGAAGGAACGAACCCCTGCGCGTCCGGTTCTGCGCCCGGTCAGCGCACGTACAAGCCGACTCGAAGATCCTTGGCTTCGTAGATGACCTTGCCGTCGGCCTCGACGGTTCCGTCACCGATGCCCAGAACGAGCTTGCGGTTGATCACGCGCTTCAGTTCCACGCGGTAGGTCACCAGCTTGGTGTCCGGCGTGATCTCGCCGGTGAACTTCACCTCGCCGACGCCCAGGGCGCGGCCGCGGCCCAGGCCGCCGATCCAGCCGAGGTAGAAGCCGACCATCTGCCACATGGCGTCCAGACCCAGGCAGCCCGGCATCACCGGATCGCCCTGGAAGTGGCAGTCGAAGAACCAGAGGTCCGGCTTGATGTCGAGTTCGGCCACGACCTGGCCCTTCCCGAACTCGCCGCCGTCCGCGTTGATGTTGGTGATGCGGTCGAACATCAGCATCGGCGGAAGCGGAAGCTGGGCGTTGCCCGGTCCGAACATTTCGCCGCGCCCGCAGGCGAGCAGTTCTTCGTAGGTGTAGCTGGGCTGGGCGGTCATCAAGTCACCGAGAGGGCGCCGCGCCTGCCGCGCGGCCGTCAAATTCGGGGTCGGGGTAGCACGCGCGCCCGTTCGCCTCAACGTTCGCGCGGCAGGCAGGGCGTCGCACCGCCCGCGCCCCAGACCTCGGAGGCCTTCACCCAGCCGCTGCGGCCGGACGCCTTGACCTTGCGCCAGTCGCCCTCGCTCTTCTCCAGAGCGGCCACCGCATTGGGCTTCAGCCAGGCGACGACGCGGGCGCCGTCCTTGGGCTGGGCGAGCACGGCGGCGGCGCCGGGCTTGGTCCGCATGACCATCGACCGGCCGTCGAGCCCGCGCTTGTGCACCCAGGCGGCGGCGCCGTCGGGGCCGCGCACCTTCCGCCAGTCGCTGGTCTCGGCGACCACCTCGACCGGCATCCCCTTCGCGTGCCAGGTCCAGAGGATCCGGTGGTCCTCGCCGGGGCCCTTGCGGGCGTTGATCGTGTTGTATTCCAGCGCCACGAAGCGCGGCACCGGCAGCCTGGAGGGCGTGTCGCAGACCTGCTCGCCCTGGCGATTGCACCCCGCCAGCAGCAGGATCGCCGAGGTTGCGAGCAGCATCGCCGTCTTCGTCGGCGCCAGCTTTTCTATCGGCCCCACTTTTTCGCCTTCCCTTGGCCCCCCGCCGGGCCTTTGCTAAGGGTTCGCCGACCCCCTGAGGGGCCAACGCCGTCACCGAAAGCGTCCATGGCCGCCAAGAAGCCGAAAGTCATCGTCACGCGCAAGCTGCCGGATCCGGTCGAGACCCGGATGCGGGAGCTATTCGACACCGAGCTGAATGTCGATGACCGGCCGATGTCGCCGGAGGATCTGGTCGACGCGATGGGCCGCTGCGACGTGCTGGTCCCGACCATCACCGACCGGCTCGATTCGCGTATCCTGTCCCGGGCGGGCGAGCGGTTGAAGCTGATCGCCAACTTCGGCGCCGGGGTGGACAACATCGACGTCGCGACCGCCAACCAGCGCGGCCTGATCGTCACCAACACGCCGGGCGTCCTGACCGAGGACACCGCCGACCTGACCATGAGCCTGATCATGGCCGCCACCCGCCGGGTGGTGGAGGGGGCCAATGTCGTCCAGTCGGGCGACTTCCATGGCTGGTCGCCGACCTGGATGCTGGGCCGCCGCCTGTGGGGCAAGCGGCTGGGCATCATCGGCATGGGCCGTATTGGCCAGGCCCTGGCGCGGCGCGGCAAGGCGTTCGGCCTGTCGATCCACTACCACAACCGCAAGCCGGTCAGCCCGCGCGTCGCCGAGGAGCTGGAGGCGACCTACTGGGAGAGTCTGGACCAGATGCTGGCGCGGATGGACATCGTGTCCATCAACTGCCCGCATACGCCGGCGACCTACCACCTGCTGTCGGCGCGGCGCCTGAAGTTGCTGCAGCCGCACGCCGTGGTGGTGAACACCGCCCGGGGCGAGGTGATCGACGAGGGAGCGTTGGCCAACATGCTGGCCCGCGGCGAGATCGCCGGCGCCGGCCTGGACGTCTACGAGCATGAACCGGCGATCAATCCCAAGCTGCTCAAGCTGCCCAACGTCGTGCTGCTGCCGCACATGGGTTCGGCCACGGTCGAGGGGCGGATCGACATGGGCGAGAAGGTCATCGTCAACATCAAGACCTTCATGGACGGTCACCGTCCGCCGGACCGGGTGATTCCGTCCATGCTCTAGGATCGGTTGACGGCGACGTCGTCGACCGACACCTTCCCGGCGCGTGCGTTTGCCGGGGGGCTTTGAGTTGCATTTTTCTCGTAGAGCGATCTTGGCGGGCGCCGTTGCGGTCCCGCTCCTTGCCGGCGGTCGTGCGTTCGCCGCCGCCAAGCCGCCGAGCCTCTACGAAATCCTCCGCGAGCCGGGCCTGCTGGACGCCGCCCTGTCGCCGAGCGGCAAGCAAATCGCCATCCTGGGACGCACGCCGACCGAGGGCGGCTGGTTCAAGAGCTCGATCGTCATGCTGAACGCGGACGACCTGGCCCAGCCCGGACGTCGGCTGGACCTCGGCGACAGCATGGACATCGAAGCCGTCGCCTGGGCCAACGAGCAGCGTCTGCTCGTCTGGCTGAAGCGCGAGTTCAAGATGTCGGTCAGCGGTCCGGGCACGCAGACGCAGAACGAGACGATCGTCGCGCGCCAGATCCTGGCGATCGGCGCCGACGGGACCAAGGCCGTCGTGCTCTTGGACAACAAGCGGCGGCAGTTCCGGGGCGGCCTGGACTTCGCGTCCGTCGTCGACTTCATGCCCAACGACCCCAACCACATCGTCATGCAGGTCGGCGACTACGAGCGCGGCGTCTGGACGCTCCAGAAGGTCAATGTGGACACGGGCGCGGCGACCCTCCTGGAGCGCGGTGAAGACAGCACCCGCTGGTGGACGAGCTTCAACGGCGTTCCGGTGGCGCGCTATGGCGTCAACCCGCGGGGCACCGTCGTCACGCTGGCGATCCGGGCGCCCGGCGAGACGGTCTGGACACCCTATCGCCAGATGCGGATCGGCGATCATGGTCGGCTGGAGTTCGGCCTCGTCGCGGCGACCGAAGACTCCAACGTGGTGCTCGTGGTCGCCAGCGACGGCCAGGAGGACGGCGCCAAGGCCGTGCAGTCCTTCGATCTGCGCACGCGTCAGATCACCGGCGTGGTGCGCAAGGCGCGCCATACGGTCGAAACCACCGTGAACGACGCCTCGGACCGTCTCTTCGCCGCCGCTTATCTCGACGACCGCCAGGGCTACGACTTCGTCGATCCGGCGATGGCGGCGCCGTACCGGGCGATCGACGGGGCCTTCGGCAAGGCCAACAACGTCGCGATCGTGGGCATGGACAAGGCCGCCAACCGGCTGCTGCTGTTCGTGTCCGGCCCCAAGGAGCCGGGCGCCTACGTCTTCTACGACCGGACATCGAAGGTGCTGGAGAACCTCGGCGCGAGCCGGGACTGGCTGACGCCGGAGCGGCTGGCGCCGATGGAGGCGTTGTCGATCACCGCGCGTGACGGCCAGGCTCTGCGTGCCTATCTGACCGCGCCGATCGTCGGGACGGGCCCCCGGCCGCTGGTGGTGCTGCCGCATGGCGGTCCGGAGATTCGCGACCGGCTCGGCTGGGACGACTGGGTCCAGGCCCTGGCGGCCAAGGGCTGGATGGTGCTGCAGCCGAACTTCCGCGGCTCCGCCGGCTACGGCCGGACCTTCACCGAGGCAGGCTGGCGCCAATGGGGCGGTCGCATGCAGGAGGACGTGGAGGATTGCGTCGACCACCTGGTGAAGAGCGGACGGGTCGACCCTGGCCGGATCGCGATCATGGGGGCGAGCTACGGCGGCTATGCCGCTCTGGCAGGCGGCATGCGCAAGCCTGAGCAGTACAAGGCGGTAGTGTCCATCGCAGGGGTCAGCGACCTGCCCGAGCTGCTGGCCACGGAGCGGGAGGAAGGGCTGCAGTCGCCGTCCTATCTCTACTGGAAGAAGAGCATCGGCGACCCGGACGCCGATCGGGCCATGCTGGAGGCGGCTTCGCCGCGGCGGCAGGCGGCCGCCTATGCGGCGCCGGTCCTGCTGGTCCACGGCAAGAAGGACACGATCGTCCTGTACGAGCAGTCCAAACGCATGCGGGACGCCCTCAGGAAGGCCGGCAAGACCGTCGAATACCTTGAGATCGAGGACATGGGGCACCGCGATTGGACGCCGCAGCAGTCCATGGACGTCCTGACCAAGGTCATCGGCTTCCTGGAGCCGCGGCTGGGGGCCTAGGCGCTCCCGCAGGCCGGACAGGCGGGGTCGGCGCCGATCCGGACGGTGCGGGTCTCGCCGGCCAGGGCGTCGTAGATCAGCAGCCGGCCCAGCAGCGGCTCGCCCGCCTGGGCGATGATCTTCACCGCCTCCAGCGCCATCATCGAGCCGATGACGCCGCCGATCGCGCCGACGACGCCGACCGAGACGCAGGTCTCCGCGTCGGGCGGGATCTCCGGCACGAGACAGCGGTAGCAGGGCTTGCCGGCGAACACGCCGACCTGGCCCGTCCAGCGGGCGATGGCGCCGCTGACCAGGGTCTTGCCGTGCGCCAGGCAGGCGTCGGACACGGCGAAGCGGGTGGCGAAGTCGTCGGTGCCGTCCAGAACCAGGTCGTAGCCGGCGACGAGAGCGGCGGCGTTGCCGGGCGTCACGGCGAGGGCGTGGGTCTCGATCCGAATCTCGTCGTTCAGCACGCGCAGGTGCTCGGCGGCGGCGTCGACCTTGCGGCGATCGATGTCGGCCAGGCTGTAGATCACTTGCCGCTGCAGGTTCGACAGGGCGACCGTGTCGGGGTCGACCAGGCCGATCCGGCCGACGCCGGCCGCCGCCAGGTACAGCGCGGCCGGGGCGCCCAGCCCGCCGGCGCCGACCATCAGGACGCTGGCCGCCTTCAGCCGCTGCTGGCCCGGACCGCCGATTTCGCGCAGGACCAGGTGGCGCGCGTAGCGTTCGACTTCCTGCTCCGAAAACGTCATCGTCTTGACCTCGCCAAACTTGACCTAGAGCGGGCGCGCCGCCACATCGCGAGCCATGCAGAACGCGACATCCTTCCCCGACTGGCACGGCACGACCATCCTGGCGGTGCGCAAGAACGGTAAGACCGTGGTGGCCGGCGACGGTCAGGTCTCCATGGGCCAGACCGTGGTCAAGGGCAACGCCAAGAAGGTTCGCACCCTGGCCGGCGGCAAGGTGATCGCCGGCTTCGCGGGCGCGACGGCCGACGCCTTCACCCTGATCGAGCGGCTCGAGGCCAAGCTGGAGCAGTTCCCGGGCCAGTTGGCGCGGGCCTGCGTCGAACTGGCCAAGGACTGGCGCACCGACCGCTACCTGCGCCGGCTGGAGGCCATGCTGCTCGTCGCGGACGAGACCGCCATCTACACGGTCACCGGCGTCGGCGACGTGCTGGAGCCGGAGAGCGGCGTGGCGGCGATCGGCTCCGGCGGCAACTACGCTCTGGCCGCGGCCCGGGCCCTGGCCGAGAACACGGACCTGTCGGCCGAGGAAGTCGCCCGCCGGGCGATGGGCATCGCGGCCGACATCTGCGTCTACACCAACGGCTCGCTGACTGTCGAAAGCCTGTAGGCCCGACGCCGCCTGTCGTCGATTTAACGCGACAGGCGGGCGACAATGGCGTCAATCGGGGCACGGAGGATGATCGCCATGCGCCCCGTCGCTACCCTCGCCTTGATCCTGTCGGCCTCGGCCGGAGTCGCCCTCGCGGCGGAGTCGGCCACCCCGGCGGCCGTGGTCGCCGCGGAGCGGGCCTTCGCGGCCGACGGCTATGCGATGGGGATCAAGCGATCGTTCCTGAAGCACTCCTCGCCTCGGGCGATCGTCATCCAGCCGAAGCCGGTCAACGCCCACGAAAGTCTGGAGGCCTCGCCCGACGGCAAGCCGGACGATCCAAAGCTGGAATGGTGGCCTCAATGGGCGGGGATTTCCAGATCAGGCGATCTGGGGTTCACCACCGGCCCCTACAGCCTCGGCGGCAAGCGGCGCGGCTACTATTTCACGGTCTGGAAGCGGCAGATGGACGGCGAGTGGAAGTGGCTCTTCGACGGCGGGACCAGCAGCAGCGCCGAGGGCGCGCCCGGCCCGGGAGGAGCGGTCGGGTACCTGAAGCCTTCCGGGGTCGAGCCGATCGAGACGGGTCTGGCCCTGACTCAGGTGCTCAAGGCCGAGGACGAGCTCGCCAAGGCGGCGCGCAAAGACCTGCTGGCCGCCTATCTGACGGTGCTGGCCTGCGACGGCCGGGTGCAAGGCTCGCCCGCGGCGCCGGCGACCGACTGCCGGAGCGGCGAGGTCGAGTTGAAGACCCGCGCCGCCACGGCGCAGATGCGCACCCTGGGCAGCGAGGCCTCCGAGGCGGGCGATCTGGCCTGGACCTATGGCGCGATTGACTGGCTGAAGGATGGACAGCCGGGAAAAGGTCACTATGTGCGCGTGTGGCAGCGACGGCCCGAGGGCTGGCGGATCGTGTTCGACGAACTGCTGGTCACGCCGCCGCAGCCGCCCGCGAACTAGAGGCTGCCCTTCCTAGGACCTATGACCGAGTTTTCCCCGCGCGAGATCGTTTCCGAACTGGACCGCTTCATCGTCGGCCACCCCGACGCCAAGAAGGCCGTAGCCATCGCGCTGCGCAACCGCTGGCGGCGGCGGCGGGTGCCCGAGGACCTGCGCGACGAGGTCACGCCGAAGAACATCCTGATGATCGGCCCGACGGGCGTGGGCAAGACCGAGATCGCCCGTCGCCTGGCCAAACTGGCCCAGGCGCCGTTCCTGAAGGTCGAGGCGACCAAGTTCACCGAGGTCGGCTACGTCGGGCGCGATGTCGACCAGATCATGCGCGACCTGGTCGAGAGCGCCATGGCCATGGTGCGCGACAAGCGCCGCGCCGCCGTGAAGGCCCGCGCCGAGGCCGCGGCCGAGGAGCGCATCCTCGACGCCCTGACCGGCCCCGGCTCGACCGCCGCCCGAGAGTCCTTCCGCAAGAAGCTCCGCGCCGGCGAGCTGAACGACAAGGAGGTCGAGCTGCAGCTGGCCGACACCTCCTCGCCCTTCCAGGGCATGGACATCCCCGGTCAGCCGGGCGGTTCGGTGGGCATGCTCAATCTGGGCGACATGTTCGGCAAGGCCTTCGGCGGTCGCACCCGCACGCACAAGACCACCGTCGCCGGCGCCCACGCCCCGCTGCTGGCTGAGGAGAGCGACAAGCTGCTCGACCAGGAGGCCCTGACCCAGGAGGCCCTGGAACTGGCGGAGAACCAAGGCATCGTCTTCATCGACGAGATCGACAAGGTCGCCAGCAGCTCCAGCCGTTCGGGCGCCGATGTTTCCCGCGAGGGCGTTCAGCGCGACCTGCTTCCGCTGATCGAGGGCACGACGGTCTCCACCAAGTACGGGCCTGTGAAGACCGACCACGTCCTGTTCATCGCCTCGGGCGCCTTCCACGTCGCCAAACCGTCGGACCTGCTGCCGGAACTTCAGGGCCGCCTGCCGATCCGGGTGGAGCTGAAGGCTCTGTCGCGGGACGACTTCCGTCGCATCCTGACCGAGCCCGAGGCCAATCTGATCCGCCAGCACCAGGCGCTGCTCGCCACCGAAGAGGTGACGCTGGAGTTCACCGAGGACGCCATCGACGCTCTGGCCGACGCCGCCGTGGCGGTGAACGGAAGTGTGGAGAACATCGGCGCCCGCCGGCTGCAGACCGTGTTGGAGAAGGTGGTCGAAGAGATCAGCTTCACTGCCTCGGACAAAGGCGGTCAGTCGGTGAAGATCGACGGCGCCTATGTGAAGGACCGCATCGGCGCCCTGGCGGCGGACACGGACCTGAGCCGGTACATCCTCTGATCCCTTCCGGAAGGAGAGGGGATCTGGGGAATCACCCGCCTAGCCCCTCTTCCTGACGGGGTTCATTGTGGGGGCTTCCGCAGGGAGGCCCCGCGATGAACGTCGAGCTCGCCGACGAACGGATTCTGATCCTCGCCGACCGCTTCTCCATGGAACACGCCGAGGGGCGGGCCTGGACCAAGCGCATCGACGCCTTCGGCACGCTGGCCAAGATGACCGGCTTCCTCAAGCAGCCGAAGGACGAGGAATTCGAGATCAGCTATCGCGAGCGGCGGCTGCAGCCGTTTTGGCGCGTCGCCTGCTCGACGGTGCAGGCCTACGAGCGTCGGCGCGAGTATGCGGTCAACGTCGCCCCGGAAGTCCAGTCGGTGGTGCTGGGCGGTGAGACGCGGGCGGTGGCCGGCGGCAGGTTCCAGATCTCGGGCGTCGAGGTCTGCCGCGAGGAGAGCGGCAAGGAGGTCTTCTTCGACGGCCTGACCAAGGCCCAGAACCCGGCGTTGTCGGACTATCTGCGACATCCGGCGGCCGAGGCCACGGCGGAGATGCTGGCGGCGCTGACGGGCGAAGGCACGATCGTCGTCCCATCGGAAGCCAAGGCCTCGACCCTGGTGCGCGAGGTGGTGGCCAGCGCCATCGGCCGGATCGAGGCCGACAGGGTCACCGAGGAGACGGTGCGGCTGGAGGCGATCGAGCTCTACTACCGGCCGGTCTACGCCTTCCGCTTCAAGTGGCAGGGCAAGGAGGCGATCGTCGAGTTCGACGCCCTCAGCGGCGAGGCGCGGACCGGCGGTTCGACCTTCGAACAGCACCTGGGCAAGCTCTTGGAGCCGCAGTTCCTGCTCGATGTCGGCGCCGAGGCCGCCAACCTGTTCATCCCCGGCGCCAACCTCGCCAAGTTCGCCATCGTGAAAGGCATCGAGCTGGCGAAGCGGTAGGGGCCTTGCGTCCTTCGAGACGCTCGCAATGCTCGCTCCTCAGGATGACGAGGTCAGTAGAAGCCAATCTACATTCGTCATGGTGAGGAGCGGACCCTCAGGTCCGCGTCTCGAACCACGCACGGCCTTAAGACGCCCGGGCCACGGCCTCCATGCCCAGCATCGCGGCCTTGCGGGCCAGGCCCCAGTGGTAGCCGGTCAGGCGGCCGTCGCGGGCGATGACGCGGTGGCAGGGGATGAGCAGGCTGACCGGATTGGCTCCGACCGCGGCGCCGGCCGCCTGGAAGGCCTTCGGCTTGCCGGCCCAGGCGGCGACATCGGCGTAGGTCGCGGTCTGGCCGGTCGGGATGCGCAGCAGCGCCTTCCAGACCTGGACGTGGAACGGCGAGCCGATCAGCACCACCGGCAGCGGGCCGCCCTCGCCGCAGAAGGCCTGCAGCGCGATGGCGCGGGCCGCGTCGTCGTCGCGGATCCATTCGGCCGCCGGGAAGCGGCGGTGCATGTCGGCGAAGGCGGCGTCCTCCTGGCCCTCGTCGGCGAAGCCCAGGCCGGCCAGCCCCCGCGGCGCGACCACGAACAGGCCGCGGCCGAACGGCGTCGGGGCGAAGCCCCAGCGCAGGCTCAGGCCCTCGCCCCGCCGGCGGGCGTCGCCGGGCGTGACCGCCTCGTGGGCGATGAACAGGTCGTGCAGGCGCGAGGGCCCCGACAGCCCGGCGTCGAAGGCGGCGTCCAGTACGCTGGCGCCCTGCTCCAGACTACGGCGCGCTTCGGCATGGGCGATGGCGCCCACGAAGGTCTTAGGGCTGACGCCGGCCCAGCGGGTGAAGACGCGCTGGAAGTGGAACGGCGACAGGCCGACCGCGTCGGCGGCCTGGTCGAGCGAGGGGTGGTCCTGCCAACGGTCGGCCAGCCAGTCCAGCGCGCGCTCCATGCGGTCGTAGTCGCGGGCGCGCTCTTCCAGGCGGATGATGTCGGCGGCAGGCTTCGGATCTTGGGTCATGTCGTAGGCCATGCGGTGAAGGTAGGCGTCGGTCTCATGCCGCTCCACCCGGTTCTTGCGGTCAGGCGGCCGGGTAGCGCTCGGCCCGGGCGGCGCGGATCGCGTCGTCCAGGGCGCGGCCCAGGTCGGCCCGCTCGCCGGGGCTCAGGGCCCGCCCGACCAGGTAGCGCCGCCGGTGCATGCGCAACCGCACCTTGGTGTCGTCCTGGCCGAAGGCCTCGACATCGAGGCCGGTGAAGGCGGTCGGCGAGGTCCAGACCCGCTTCTCGCGGCCTTCGGCCTCCAGCGAGACCTCGACCGTCTCGGCGGAGACGCGGACATGCTCCTTGCGTTCGGCGGCGCGGAAGCTGGCGCGGAAGGCCAGCCAGACCGCCAGCACGTCCAGGCCCAGGAAAATGGGCACAGGCCAGGCGCCGAGCACGAACAGGAACACCGCGAAGACCACGTTGAAGGCCACGACGGCGGTCAGCAGCACCTTGAACCCCGTCGGACTCAGGGAGGCGTTCTGGCGGATCACCGCGTCCATGTAGAGAGGCCCGGCCATGAGGCGACACATAGGCTTCCGCCGCCGGCTTGGCGAGCGATGCGACGCGAGGCATTGTCGCGCCGATGAAGACGCCGGTTCGCCGTAAACGCCTGAGCCCCAAGGAACGCGCGCGGGTCGACGAGCTGTTCGAACGCTTCTCGACGCTGTCCGAGACCCCGAAGACCGAGCTGAACTTCTCCAACCCCTTCACCCTGGTCGTAGCGGTGGCGCTGTCGGCCCAGGCGACGGACGTCGGGGTCAACAAGGCGACCGCGAAGCTGTTCCCCGTCGCCGACAACCCGGCGGACATGGCCGCGCTCGGAGTCGAGGGGCTGATCCCCTACATCAACTCGATCGGCCTCTTCCGGAACAAGGCCAAGAACGTCATCGCCCTGTCAGAGATCATTCTGAACCGGCACGGCGGTCAGGTTCCGCTGAACCGCGCCGACCTGGAGGCCTTGCCGGGCGTGGGTCGCAAGACCGCCAGCGTGGTGTTGAACGAACTGGACATCGAACCGGCCATCGCCGTCGACACCCACGTCTTCCGTGTCTCGCACCGGCTGAAGCTCAGCAGCGGCAAGACCCCGGACAAGGTGGAGCAGGACCTGATGGCCATCGTGCCCGAGCCCTACCTGACCCGCGCCCATCACTGGCTGATCCTCCACGGCCGCTACGTCTGCGCGGCCCGCAAGCCCAAGTGCCTGGAATGCCAGGTCAGCGACCTGTGCCCTTCGCGGGAGCTGTTCGTCGGGGGTTAAGCAGGCGTGGATGCTCCCCCAGAGGGGAGGGTCTTAGACTAGCGCGCTCTCGACCGCCTCGACCAGCCGGTCCTCCGCCTCCGGCGCGTACTGCAGGAACAGGTCGGGCTCCAGGACCTCCAGCTCCATCAGCCGCAGCGAGCCGTCCAGATGGCGGATCAGGTCCACGCGGGCGTAGGCGGGAGCCTTGTCCAGCGCCGCGAACACCGCCGCCCCGACCTCCAGCGCCTCTTGCGACGGCTCGGCCCGGCCGATCTTCGAACCGAACTGCGGCTGGACGCGGAAGTCGCCGCCCTGGGCGACCTTGCCGACCGCATGGCTGAAGACGCCGCCGAAGTAGAGCAGCGACAGCTCGCCCTCGCCGGCCACCGACGGCAGGAAGGGTTGGATCATGGTCGGGCCGGTGGGGCCGCCCTCATAGAGCGCGCCCGGCGCGAAGCGGACGGTTTCGTGCGAGCCGCCGGAAATCTGGGGCTTCACCACGATCTCGCCGCCGCCGAGCAGGTCGCGGGCCGCCTCGATCTGGGGCAGGGTCGGATGGTCGAGGAAGACGGTCGGCACCACCGGGACCTCGGCGTCCTCCAGCTCGGCCAGATAGGTCTTGCGGGTGTTCCAGCGCAGCAGCGGCGCCGGATTGATCATCGTCAGGCCGCGCGCCTCGACGGCGTCGAGCATGGCCAGCCATTCAGGGACCCGCAGGTGGTAGCCCCAGGCCAGCAACGGCAGGACCGCGTCGGCGCCGCTGTCGGCGGCCTGCAGCCAGTCCATGGCCTCGACCTGGAAGCCGCGCCGGGTCAGGGCGGCTTCGTAGCGAGCGAAATTGTCCTGCCAGGCGTGTCCGTAGACGCCGGCGGCAGGGGTCAGGATGGCGAGACGAGTCATGGCCTCCGCCTAGACCCGCCCGCGCCTGTCGTCAAAGGCCCTGGACCAGCACCACGCGGTATTCCGCGCCCTTGAAACGGTGCTGGCGCGCCGCGGTGTAGGCGGGGCTGTCGTACCAGGCCCTGGCCTCTTCCATTGTCGGGAAGGACAGGACGACGACGCCCTCGACCTCGGCGCCTTCGAGCACCTCGTGCCGGCCGTAGACGACGTGCGGCGTCGCCTTGTGGCTGGCCATGGTCGCGCCGGCGAGGCCCGAGTAGGTCTTCAGCTCGGCGGGGTCGGTGGTCTTGTCGCGCTGGAAGATGAGGTAGGCGGCCATGGGTTTCCCTTTCCTGGAGCCGCACCTCTGAGACCCCCGCCCTAACGTCAGTCAATCAGACTGACAAAACCGTCGCGTTGCCCCAGCGGGCCTTGTCCTGTAACGAGCGGGCGACCTCCACTCATCGAACGGACCAGCATGACCGCCCTTTACGACGTCGCCGCCATCGGCAACGCCATCGTCGACGTGATCGCCCCTTGCGAGGACGCGTTCCTGACCGCCGAAGGCCTCGTGAAGGGCTCCATGCAGCTGGTCGAGGAACAGCAGGCGATCGCGCTCTACGGCCGCATGGCGCAGGCGCTGGAGACCTCGGGCGGCTCGGCGGGCAACACGGTGGCGGGCGTCGCCAGCTTCGGCGGCCGGTCGGCCTATCTGGGCAAGGTGGCCAAGGATCAGCTGGGCGAGGTCTTTGCTCACGACATGAAGGCCATCGGCGTCGGCTTCGACACCGCGCCGCTGATCGGCGGCCCGGCCACGGCGCGCAGCATGATCAACGTGACGCCCGACGGCCAGCGCACCATGTGCACCTTCCTGGGCGCGTCGGTTGAGCTGACCCCGGACGACGTGACGCCGGAGATCATCGAAGGCTCCACCATCGTCTACCTGGAAGGCTACCTGTTCGACCCGAGCGAGGCCCGCCGCGCCTTCGCCAAGGCGGCGGCTCTGGCCCACGGCGCGGGCCGCAAGATCGCGATCACCCTGTCGGACTCGTTCGTGGTCGAGCGCCATCGCGACGCCCTGCTCGGCTTCGTCGAGACCCAGTGCGACATCGTCCTGGCCAACGAGGCCGAGGTGAAGGCGCTGTTCCAGACCGACGACTTCGACGCCGCCGCCGCGAAACTGGGCGCCATGACCGACCTCTGCGCCATCACCCGCAGCGAGCAGGGCTCCCTGATCCTCGCAGGCGGGGAATCGGCCGTGGTTCCGGCCTTCCCGGTCGAGAAAGTCGTGGACACGACGGGCGCGGGCGACCAATACGCAGCGGGTTTCCTGCTCGGCGTGGCGCGCGGCCTTCCGCTCGCCGTCAGCGGGCGACTGGGTTCCCTGGCCGCGGCCGAGGTCATCGGCCACTACGGCCCCAGGCCGCAGGTCTCGCTCGAGGCCCTGGCGAAGGCGGAAGGACTGATCTGATGGCCCGCACGGCCGAAGTGACGCGCGAGACGAAGGAGACGCAGATCCGCGTCTGGATCGATCTCGACGGGACCGGTGAATCGACGATCTCCACCGGGATCGGTTTCTTCGACCATATGCTGGAAGGCTTCGCCCGACACGGCGGCTTCGACCTGAAGGTCGAGACCAAGGGCGACCTGCACATCGACATGCACCACACCGTCGAGGACACCGGCATCGTGCTGGGCCAGGCGGTGAAACAGGCCCTGGACGGGTTCAAGGGCATCCGCCGCTTCGGCAGCGCCTACATCCCCATGGACGAGACGCTGACGCGCTGCGCTCTGGACCTGTCCAACCGGCCCTATCTGATCTGGAAGGTCGAGTTCTCGCGGCCCAAGGTCGGCGATATGGACACCGAGCTGTTCAAGGAGTTCCACCACGCGTTCGCCATGAACTCGGGGACCTGCCTGCATCTCGAAACCCTGTATGGCGACAACACCCACCATATCGCCGAAAGCGGCTTCAAGGCCCTGGCCCGCGCCCTCCGCGAAGCGGTGGAGCTGGATCCCAAGACCCACGGCCGCGCTCCCTCCACCAAGGGCGTGCTCTAGGATCATCCCATGCAGAGCGTCGCCCTGATCGACTATGGGTCGGGCAACCTTCGTTCGGCCGAGAAGGCGCTCCGCCGCGCGGCGGAGCAGCTGACCACATCCGTGGACATCCTTGTCACCGCCGATCCCGATCGCGTGGCCGCGGCGGATCGGCTGGTGCTGCCGGGCGTCGGCGCCTTCGCGGCCTGTATGAACGCCCTAGCCGCCCGCGAGGGCCTGGTCGAGGCCATGACCGCCGCCGTGACGCGCGGCGCGCCCTTCCTGGGCGTCTGCGTCGGCATGCAGCTGCTCGCCACGCGCGGACTGGAGTTCGGCGAGACGCCTGGCCTGGGGTGGATCCCGGGCGAGGTCGCGAGGCTGCGGCCGTCCGACCCCGCCGCCAAGGTGCCGCACATGGGCTGGAACGCCCTGGGCGACCTCGACGCCGGGCGGCCGCTGCTGGCGGGGCTGGGCCCGACGCCGCACATGTACTTCACCCATTCCTTCGCCTTCGCCCCCGCCGACCCGGCGCACGTGATCGCCACGACAGACCATGGCGGCCGCTTTACCGCCGCGGTCGCGCGCGACAACGTGATGGGCGTGCAGTTCCACCCCGAGAAGTCGCAAGGCCCCGGGCTGCGGCTGCTGCAGAACTTCCTGGAGACGTCCGCGTGATCCTGTACCCCGCCATCGATCTGAAGGACGGCCGGTGCGTGCGTCTGCTGCACGGCGACCTGAGCAAGGAAACGGTCTTCAACGACAGCCCGGCCAATCAGGCCGAGCGCTTCCAGCGACAGGGCTTCTCCTGGCTGCACGTCGTCGACCTGAACGGCGCCGTCGAGGGGCGGCCGGTCAACGCCGAGGCGGTGGCCAGCATCCTGAACGCCGTCTCGATCCCCGTGCAGCTGGGCGGCGGCGTCCGCACCATGGAATCGATCGAGACCTGGATCGAGGCCGGCGTCAGCCGGGTCATCCTGGGCACCGTGGCCGTCAAGGATCCCGCGCTGGTCAAGGCCGCCGCCCGCGAGTGGCCCGAGCAGATCGCCGTCGCCATCGACGCCCGGGACGGCGTCGTCGCCACCGAGGGCTGGGTCGGCGACTCTGATCTGGGCGTGATCGAGCTGGCCAAGCGGTTCGAGGACGCCGGCGTGGCGGCCTTGATCGTCACCGACATCGGCCGTGACGGCGCCATGGTCGGGGTCAATGTCGCCCAGGTCGGCGAGGTCGCCGACGCCGTGGCCATCCCGGTGATCGCCTCGGGCGGCATCGCTTCGGTCAAGGACCTGGAACTGCTCAAGGCCCGCAAGGGCGTTCCGATCGCCGGCGCCGTGCTGGGCCGCTCGCTCTACGAGGGCGCGGTCGACCCGGCCAAGGCCCTGGCCATCGCGGGCGGCTGATCCCATGCTCAAGGTCCGCGTCATTCCCTGCCTGGACGTCAAGGACGGGCGCGTGGTGAAGGGCGTCAATTTCGTCGCCCTGCGCGACGCCGGCGATCCCGTGGAGCAGGCGCGGGCCTATGACGCCGCCGGCGCCGACGAGCTGATGTTCCTGGACATCACCGCCAGTCACGAGGGCCGCGGCGCGATCCTGGACGTCGTCGCCCGGACGGCGGATGAGTGCTTCATGCCGGTGTCGGTCGGCGGCGGCGTGCGCAGCGTCGAGAACGCCCGCGCCCTGCTGCGGGCCGGCGCCGACAAGGTTTCGGTCAACACCGCAGCGGTGGAGAATCCCGACCTGATCACCGGCATGGCCGACGCCTTCGGCAGCCAGTGCGTGGTCGTGGCCGTGGACGCCAAGGCGCGCGGCGACGGGGGCTGGAACATCTTCACCTACGGCGGGCGCAACGACACCGGCATCGACGCTGTCGAGTTCGCCGCCCGGGCGGTGGAGAAGGGCGCGGGCGAGATCCTGCTGACCTCCATGGATCGGGACGGAGCCAAGATCGGCTACGACACGGGACTGCTCCGCGCGGTGACCGGCGCGGTCTCGGTGCCCGTGATCGCCAGCGGCGGGGCGGGCCATGTCCAGCATCTGGTCGAGGCGGTGACCGTGGGCCACGCCGACGCGGTGCTGGCGGCCTCGATCTTTCACTTCGGCGAGGTCTCGATCGCGGAGGCCAAGCGGGCCATGGCCGCGGCGGGCGTGCCGGTGCGGCTGGGACAGGAGGCGGCATGAGCCGACTGAGCGAAGTCCTCGACCGGCTGGCGGCGACCATCGAGGCGCGCCGCGGGGCCGACCCGTCGGAATCCTGGACGGCCAAGCTGCTGGCCGATCCGACCCTGGCCGCCAAGAAGCTGGGCGAGGAGGCGGTCGAGACGGTGCTGGCCGCGGCGCTGAAGGACCGCGACGCCCTGGCCGCCGAGAGCGCCGACGTTCTTTACCACCTGCTGGCTCTGTTGGCCGCGAGCGGCGTGTCGCTGGACGAGGTGGCGGCGAAGCTGGAGGCGCGCGAGGGGCGGTCGGGCGTGGCTGAAAAGGCCTCGCGGACGCCTTAGGCCGCCAGGCCCAGCCGCTCGGCGTCGGCCGTCGCCGACAGGTTCAACGTTCCGAACATCTCGGACCGGTCCGGCCCCAGCCTGGGCGGGTACAGCGAGGCCTTGGCCGACTTGGGCGTCGCCCAGGCGCCCATCACCTTGGCCAGGTTGGCCGGACGCTTCAGCCAGGCGCTGGACGGCTCCAGCATGTGGAAGCCGCGCATGAACTCGCGGATGAGGTCCGGGTCCGAGCGGAGGGCGATGGTGACGGCGTCCTCGCCGAAGCTCTTGAGGACCTTCGCCTTCGCGCGCGGGCGATAGGCAGGGTCCAGCGCATTCCGGGCGCGGCGGATCGCCGAGCGATCCTGGGTGCGCATGTCGTCGTAGTACGGGCGCAACTCGGCGGAGACCGCGTCGTGGTAGGCGATCGCCCGCGCCGCCGGCCGCCTATGGGCGTCCAGCACATCGCGCAGCAGGTGCGCCTCGACCGCCGCGAAACTGCAGCCGCGACCGTACAGCGGGTTGGTCCGCACCAGGCCGTCGCCGACGAAGAACAGGTTCAGCGCCTTGGGCCTGCCGTCCACGACGGTGTCGCGCCAGCGGCTCTTCAGGTCGCCCATGCCGAACACCTTGCTGATCGGCTCGGATCGCTCGACGTCGGTCCAGCGGGCGATGCCGGGCAGCAGGCTGCAGATCCGGTCGAAGGTCTCGGGCTTCAGAACGGCCTGGCGAAGGGTCTGTTCGATCTCCGGTACGGCCAGGGTGATCGAGAAGCAGCGATTATCGGCCGGGAACAGGCCGTACTTGATGTAGCCCAGGTCGCCGGCGGCGGGCGCGGCGGCGCGCTCGGGGGCGTCCTGATCTGGCCGCAGGCGGTAGTGGCGGGTGTAGTAGAGGATGCCGGCGTCCTCGCTCTCCTCGGGCGTGCTCACGCCCGCCTCCGCCAGCCATTCGAAGCCCTGGGACATGCGGCCGGCGGCGTCGACGACGAGGTCGGCCTCTTCCTCCCGCAGGCCGTCGGCGTCTTCCAGCCTCAGGCCCCGAACGACGTAGCGGTTCTCGCCGTCCAGACTGCCGAGCAGGCCGGCGGCGTTGACGCCGCTGTGGAGGGTCACGTTGGCCATGCGCTCGACGTAGCGGCGCAGGACCAGCTCCAGGGTCGTGCGACGGCTGGTCAGGACAGTCAGGCCGGCGTCCTCTGGTCGGGCGCGATAGCGGGCCTTGGCGATGGGATTGAGGCCGTCGGCGAACTTCAGCTCCTGCACGCCGGCGGCCTTGAGCTCGTCCAGCAGGGCGGGATGGTTGTCGACGATGATCTTGCGCAGACGGGCCAGGAAGGCGTGGCTATGCCGCAGATGGCCGACGCCGCGCCGGTTCCAGGTCTCGAAGGCGTCGTCGGCGCCGCCGTCCGGGGCGGGCGGATCGCGCTCAAGGATGTCGACCTGCCGGCCGGATGCGCCTAGCGCCAGGGCTGTGAACAGCCCGGCCATCCCGGCGCCGATGATCAGCACGCGTTCCGTCATCGGTCCAAACTCCTGCCCCCAGAACCTTGACCTATGAGGAACTATGGGCGCGGAAATCCGGGCGCCAAGTGTGACGCGACGTCAGCCGCGGCTTTTTCTTTTCAGGGCGACGTAGAGGGCTCCGTCGCCGCCGTGGCGGCGGTGGGCCGAGGAGACGCCGGCGACGATGTCGCGCAGCGGCGGCGCGGCCAGCCACTCGGGCGTGAACCGGCGGATGATCCCCTCGCCCTGCGTTCCCTTGCCGGTGATGACCAGGGCCTCGCGGCAGCCCTCGTCCCAGACGCGCAGCAGGAAGGCCTCCAGCGCCGCCCGGGCCCGGTCGTGGGTGAGGCCGTGCAGGTCGATGCGGGCTTCCAGCGGCTCGCGGCCGCGGATGATCCGGCGGTGACGGCCGGGCTCGATACGGTCCGGAGCGGCGGGCGGCTTCGGACGGTGGCGCGCCGCCTTGGCTTCGGCGATGGGCAGGCGAGCCGGCGCATCCTCGGCCGGCTTGGCCTTCGCGGGCGCCTCCGCCTCGATCTTCGGCGACAGGCGGCCGGGCAGCGGCCTGACGGTGGCGGTGACATGGCCCCAGAGCCGCGCCTCTTCGGGCTGAATCTTCCGGGGCGGCACGTCAGGAGCCTCCGATCGGCGCCAGGCGGTACATGCGCAGGGTGTGGCGCACGCGGCCGGCCTCGGCCCCCGCGGCGTCACCCTTGCCCATGTAGAGGTCGGCGCGCACCTCGCCCTTGATCGCGCCGCCGGTGTCCAGCGCCACCGCCAGGCGGCGGTAGACCGGGAAGGCGTCGGTCAGCACCGGAGCGCTGGCGTCGATCCAGAACAGTTCGCCCATGCTGTGGCGACTGTTGTCCACGGCGATCGCCCGGCCCGGCGGCAATGGAACGCCCGCGGCGCCGGCGGGCTCGCGGCCGTCGTCGTCGGCGATGCTGAAGAAGACGTAGCGCGGGTTCAGCCGCATGATCTCCTCAGCCTCGGGGCCGCGATGCTCGGCCAGCCAACGCTTGATCGAGTCGCCGGAAGTGTTGTTGTCGGCCAGCAGGCCTCGCTCGCGCAGCGGCTTGGCGATGCCGACGAACGGCCTGCCGTTATGGGCGGCGAAGGCGACGCGCTTGCGGCGACCGTCGGGCAGCGTCAGCACGCCCGAGCCTTGGATCTGCAGGAAGAACAGGTCTTCCGGCCGCATCCAGGCCAGGACGACGCCACGCTGCTCGGCCTCGATCGTCGCGCGATCCGGATAGGCCTCGGCCTTGCCGCCGCGCAGGCGGGCCGGGATGCGAGGGCCGGGCGCGGCCGAAGAATCGAGCTCCGCCGGATCGACCAGAACCAGGTCGTCCGGCTTGGCCATCACCGGAGCGGAGAAGCCGTCGCGGTTGGAGATGCGGGCCTCGTAGACCGGTGCGAAATAGGCGGTCAGCAGGCCGTCGCCGCCGATCGGCGTGGCGCGGAAATTCTCTTCCAGGAAGGCGCGGGCGGATTGGTCGTCGGGCGGCGGCATCTGGCGCGCTTTGCGGCAGACCGTGTTCACGGCGGGGTCGCGGGCGACGCCGCAGGTCGCCTTGAAAGCCTCGAGCGCCGCCAGGTGATCTTCGCGGTCCCAGCCCGGCAGCTCGGAGAAGGGCAGCCAGACGGTCGGCGGGGGCGGCGGGGGCGGAACCGGTTTTTCGGGGATCGGCCGCGGCTTGGGCGGCGGGACCAGCGGGCCGTCACGCTTCGGCGTGGCGCAGGCCGCCACGACCAGCGCCAACGCCGCCCCGAGAACTCGAAATCGCATCACGCCTCCGCGGCGTCTACGTGAACCAGGGTCCAGTTGGGGTCGCGGCTGTTAAGATTACGTTCGAACGTCCAGAGCTCGGCGGTGCGGCGATCGTCGACCGCCTCGCCCTCGGGGCCCTTCGAGCGCGAGCGGAACTCGGCCAGGAAGCGGACCACCGCGCGAACGGCGTCGCCGTCGACGTCGATCGACTCCAGGTCGGCGCGGGGCGGATGCAGGAACTCGACCTTCTCGCTGCGACCTTCCGCCTCACGGGTGTCGATCGCCCCCTCGAAGCTCTCCGCCACAGCGGGCGACAGCAGGTTCTTCAGCGTGGCGCGGTCGCCCTCGGCGAAGGCGATCACGATCATCTCGTAGGCCTGGCGGGCGCCGGACAGGAAATGACCGACATCGAACGACGGATCGCGCTGGCGCACGGCGGCCAGGCCGGTGGCGGGCGCTCCCTCGTCGGCAGGCTCAGGCTGCTGCAGCACGGGATCGGACGTGGCGACGGGCGCCGGCAGGTCTTCGGGTTGGCGACCGATGCGGCGGCCGAGCACGGCGTAGAGCTGGTAGAGCACCACGACGGCGAAGACGGCGAAGATGACGAGTTCGAGGGCCTTCACGGGACTTCCGTAGACTGGGACTAATCGCAATATAGGAGAGTACGGCGGCCTCGTCAGGGGGCTGCCGTTGCACGGGCAAGGTGTGCGTGATAGCAGCGCGCCTTCATCATGTCGCGCCCGTTTGGGGCGCTCTCAAGGCTACGTCCAGGAACGCGATCCCGAAAATGAGCGATACGCCCTCCGCGCCCGCCGCCAATGGCGAGAACGGCGCCGCCACCGAACAGCCCGGATTCCGCATTCTCGCGCAGTTCGTTCGGGACTTCTCGTTCGAGAATCCGAACGCGCCGGAATCCCTGCGCGCCGACTCCGCCGGCCTGCAGCCGCAGATCGACATCGGCGTCGAGATGAACGCGCGCGGTCGCCAGGACGGTCTGTTCGAAGTCGACCTGAAGCTCACGGCCACCGCCAAGCGCGGCGACAAGACGGCCTTCCACGTCGAGCTGCTGTACGGCGGCCTGTTCGCCATCAGCGGCGTGCCGGAAGCCGATCTGGAAGCGGTGCTGCTGATCGAGTGCCCGCGCTTCCTGTTCCCGTACGCTCGTCGCCTGATCTCGGACGTGACGTCCGAGGGCGGCTTCCCGCCGTTCCAACTGGACCCGATTGATTTCGCCGGCGTCTACGCGGCCCGCAAGGCCCAGGCCGGCGGTGAAGGCGGCCTGGTCGGCAACGCCTAAGATACGCTGTGGGGGGCGGGATCTCAGATCCCGTACTTCAGCCAGACAGCCTTATCCTTGAGGACGCCGCGCACGAAGGCCTCGTGCGCGGCTCTTTCTTGTTCGGTCGAGCGCGGCGCGAGCGGACGGGGGCGCGCGCCGTAGACGATCGACTGGATCGAGGCCTGGGCGCGGGCGACCGTCTCGACGGTGAGGTCCAGCGCTCGCTCCTTGCCGCCCTGAAGCTCCAGATACACCGCCGCCAGCAGCTCGGCGTCGATCAGCGCTCCGTGCTTGTCGCGCGAGGCCAGCGAGATCTTCATCCGCTTACAGAGCGCGTCCAGGGAGTTGTACATCCCAGGAAACTTCTTCTTGGCCAGGGCCAAGGTGTCGATCCAGCGGTCGTCCGGCGGCGGGGTGCGACCCAGCCGTTGCAGTTCGGCGTTCACGAAGCTTCGGTCGAAGGGCGCGTTGTGCGCGACGATCGGATCATCGCCGACGAAGTCCAGGAACTTGTCGACGATCTCGTGGAAGCGCGGCTTGTCCTTCAGGAAGGCCAGCGAGATGCCGTGCACGCGCTCGGCGTCGGCGTCGATCTCGCGGTCCGGATGGACGTACTCGTGGAAACTCCGGTTCGTCGGGATGAAGTCGATCACCTCGACACAGGCGATTTCGATCAGCCGGTGACCCGTCCGGGGATCGAGGCCGGTGGTCTCAGTATCGAGGACGAGGTGGCGCGCCATCCGCTCTCAATGAGCCGCTTCGCCGCCGCCTTCAACCCGGCGCAGGGTCGCGACATAGGCGGGATCGCGGAGCTTTGCGAGCACCTCGCGGACTTGATCGCGAGCGTGGTCCAGCCCCTGTCCTGTGTCGATGACGAAGTGGGCGCGCGCTCGCTTTTCGACGTCGGCCATCTGGCGGGCGAGGATGGCGTCGAGCTTCTCCTCGGTCATGTCCGGACGCGCCAGGACGCGCTGTCGCTGGATGTCCGCCGGCGCCGAAACCACCACGACCGCGTCGACGCGCTTCTCGCCGCCGGTCTCGAACAGCAGCGGGATGTCGAGAATCACGATGTCGGCCCCCTGGGCGGCGGCCTTCTCGAAGAAGCCGGCGCGGGTGGCGCCGACCAGCGGATGGACGATCGCCTCCAGGCGCTTCAGTTCGTCCGGCTTGCCGACCACCTGCCGGCTCAGCAGGGCGCGGTCGACCGCGCCGTCGCGCACCACGCCGGGAAAGGCTTCATCCAGCGGGGCCACCGCCGCGCCGCCCTTGGCGTAAAGGGCGTGGACCTCGGCGTCGGCGTCGTAGACGGGCGCGCCCTCGGTCGCGAACATGGCCGCCGTGGTCGACTTGCCCATGCCGATGGAGCCGGTCAGTCCGACGACGATCATTGGCCTTCTCCCAGAATGTTCAGCGCAAGGCCGCGCACGTCGACGCTCTCCGGCGGCGCGACGCCGAAGAAGGCCTCGAAACTCGGAACCGCCTGGCGAATCAGCATCTCCAGCCCGTCCGCGGTGCGCAGGCCCCTCGCGGCCGCGCGCTGCAGGAACTCGGTGCGCAGCGGCTTGTAGACCATGTCCAGCACCACGGCCGAGCCGGGCGCTTCACCCAGGTCGACATCCGGCCCGCCGCCGCCGCCCAGCCCCAGCGACGTGGCGTTGACGATCAGGTTGGCCTCGGCCAGCGCGCCGTCGCGGGGCACGGCCTTCACCGTTCCGCCGATGTCGCGGGCCAGAGCCTCGGCGCGGTCGGCGCTGCGGTTCAGGATGCGGACCTCCGGCGCGCCGGCCAGCGACAGGGCGGCCGCGGCGCCCCGCGCCGCGCCGCCGGCGCCCAGGACCACGGCGGGGCCCGCCTTGGGATCGAAGCCGGACGCCTGGGCCGCCAGCGCGCCGAGCATGCCCAGGCCGTCGGTGTTGTCGGCGTAGATCGTCCCGTTCTCGCGGAACAGCAGTAGGTTGGCCGCGCCGGCCAGCAGGGCGCGCTGGCTGCGCTCGTCGGCGACCGCCAAGGCGTCTTCCTTGAACGGGATGGTGACGTTGACGCCCTGGATCACGCCGCCGCGCAGACCGTCGGCGAAGGCGCGGAAGCCGTCCTCGGGCGGCGACAGCGGCACATAGACCGCGTCCAGGCCGGCGGCGGCGATCCAGGCGTTGTGCAGCAGCGGGCTCAGCGAATGGGTCACCGGCCGTCCGGCGACCCCGGCGACCATCGCCGCGCCGGTCAGGCGGCTCATGACTTCAGCGCTCCATGCAGGCGCAGGAAGTCGAACAGGCCCATCAAGGGCAGGCCCAGGATGGTGAAATAGTCGCCCTCGATGCGGGAGAAGAGCTGCACGCCCTGGTTCTCCAGCTGGTAGCAGCCGACGGAGCTCAGGATGTCCTCGCCGCGTTCGGCCAGATAGTCGTCGATGAAGGCGTCCGAGTAGTTCCGCATGGTCAGCTTGGCGCCGGGGACTTCGCGCCAGATCGCCTGGCCGTCGCGGGCCACGACCACCGCCGAGTGCAGCTTGTGCGTCTTGCCGCGCAGCAGTTGGAGCCGCTCGCGCGCCTGCGCCATCGTCTCGACCTTGTCGAACAGCGCGCCGTCGAGGTCGAGGGTCTGGTCGGCGCCGATCACCAGGTCGCCGGGTCGGTTGCGGGAGATCTTCACCGCCTTCAGCTCGGCCAGCGCGTCGGCGACGTTGCGCGGACCCTGGCCTTCGGCCAGCAGGCCGTTCTTGACGGCGGCCTCGTCCACACCGGCCACGGCGGTCTCGAACGGCACGCCGGCCGCCTTCAACACCGCCGTGCGGGCGGGGCTCTTCGACGCCAGTACGATCCTGCTCATGCTCCCAGCACCTCGACCTGGCCGCGTCCGCCGGACAACAGATTGATAATCGAGGCGGCGGTTTCCTCGACCGATCGGCGGGTGACGTCGATGACCGGCCAGCCCATCCGTTCGTAGAGTCGCCGGGCGGCGATGATCTCCTGACGGACGGCCTCCTGGTCGATGTAGCTGCTGGCCCGTTGTTCGTTCAGCGACAGCAGGCGGTTGCGGCGGATCTGGATCAGCCGGTCGGGCGAGGCGATCAGGCCCACGACCAGGGTGTTCTTCAGCTCCAGCAGCTCCTTGGGAAGGGGCACGCCCGGCACCAGCGGCACGTTCGCGGCCCGCACGCCGCGGTGCGCCAGATAGATGCAGGTCGGCGTCTTGGACGTGCGGGACACTCCCACCAGCACCACGTCGGCCTGCGAGAAGTCCTGTCCGCCTTGGCCGTCGTCGTGACCGATGGCGTAGTTCAGGGCCTCCATGCGGTTGAAGTAGTCGGTGTCGAGCGCGTGCTGCGCGCCGGGCCGGCTCTGCATCGGGGCGCCGAGATAGCGCGACATGGCGGCGACCACCGGATCGAGCGCGGCGATGCAGGGGATGTCGTGCTGGCGGCAGCCCTCTTCCAGCGCCGTTCGCAGGGTCGGGTCGATGATGGTGTGCAGCACCACCCCCGGCGCGCCGGCGATCTCCTCCAGCGCCCGCTCCAGCTGCCGCTGCGAGCGGACCAGGGCGTAGATGTGCTCGATCGGCAGGACGTCGGTGAATCGGGCGCAGACGGCCCGGGCCATGGCGTTCAGCGTCTCGCCCGTGGAGTCCGAGACCAGGTGGATGTGGAAATAGGTGGCGACCCGGGGCGCTGACGTCATCTCAGTGCGCTTCGTCCCAGTTCGACGCCGCGCGGGCGTCGACGATCAGCGGCACCGACAGCGACACCGCCGGCTCCGCCGCCTTCTCCATCACGGCCCGGGCCACGCGCATGGTCTCTTCGGCCTCGGCCTGCGAGGCCTCGAAGACCAGTTCGTCGTGCACCTGCAGGAGCATGCGGGATTGCAGCCCCGCATCGATCAGCGCCGCCGGCATCCGGGCCATCGCGCGGCGAATGATGTCCGCCGCGGCGCCCTGCAGCGGAGCGTTGATCGCCGCCCGTTCGGCGAACTGGCGGTGGCCGACGCTCTTGGCCTTGATGTCCGGGATGTTGATCTTCCGGCCGAAGATGGTGGTGACGTAGGCGTGCTCGCGCACCTCGTGGCGCATCCGGTCCATATAGTCGCGGATGCCGGGGAAGCGCTCGAAGTAGGTCTTGATGTAGGCCGCGGCCTCGCCCTGCTCGATGCCGAGTTGGTTGGATAGGCCGAAGGCGCTGATCCCGTAGACGATGCCGAAGTTGATCGCCTTGGCCCGGCGCCGGATCTCGCTGGGCATGCCCTCGATCGGCGTGTCGAACATCTCCGAGGCGGTCATCGCGTGGATGTCCAGCCCCTCGCGGAAGGCGCGTTTCAGCTGCGGGATGTCGCCGACATGGGCGAGCAGACGCAGCTCGATCTGGCTGTAGTCGGCGCTGATCAACACGTTGCCCGGGTCGGCGACGAAGGCCTTGCGGATCTTGCGGCCTTCCTCGGTGCGGATCGGGATGTTCTGCAGGTTCGGATCGGTGGAAGCCAGGCGGCCGGTGTTGGCGGCGGCCAGGCTGTAGGAGGTGTGGATCCGGTTGGTGCCCGGCTGCATGGCCGCGATCAGGTTGTCGGTGTAGGTGCCCTTCAGCTTCGACAGCTGGCGCCAGTCGAGCAGCGTCCGGGGCAGGTCGTGCGTCAGGGCCAGCCGCTCCAGCACGTCGCTGTCGGTGGCCCATTGGCCGGTGGCGGTCTTCTTGCCGCCTTCGAGGCCCAGCTCTCCGAACAGGATGTCGCCGATCTGTTTGGGGCTGCCCAGGTTGAAGGGATGGCCGGCCAGCTCGTGGGCCTTGGCCTCCAGCTCGACCATCCGCACCGAGAACTCATGGCTCAGCTTGCGCAACATGTCGGGGTCGACGCGGACGCCGGCGTTCTCCATCCGCGCCAGCACGTCGGGCAGGGGGCGTTCGAGGGTCTCGTAGACGGTCAGCAGGTGCTCGCGCGGCAGGCGCGGGCGCAGGACGTCGTAGAGCCGCAAGGTGACGTCGGCGTCCTCGGCGGCATAGGCGGTCGCGGGGATCAGCTCGACGTGCTTGAAGCTGATCTCGCTCTTGCCCGTGCCACAGACCTGCTTGAACGGGATCGGCTTGTGGCCGAGCCACAGCTCGCTCAGCTCGTCCATGCCGTGGCCATGGAGCCCGGCCTCGAGGACATAGCTGATCAGCATCGTGTCCTCGATCGGGGAGACGTCGATGCCGTACCGGGTCAGGACGGCGATGTCGTACTTGGCGTTGTGGGCGACCTTCAGGACCGACGGGTCCTCGAGCATCGGCTTCAGGGCCGCGATCACCTGGTCGAGGGGGATCTGGGTCAGGTCGGCGCCGCCGCCGTCGGCGAACAGGCCGCCCTCCTTCGCCTCGTGCCCCACGGGGATGTAGCAGGCCTCACCCGGCGCCACGGCCAGCGAGACGCCGCAGAGGCCGGCCGTCGCAGAGCCCAGGGCGTCCGTCTCGGTGTCGAAGGCGATGGTTCCGACGGCCCGGGCCCGATCGACCCAGGCCTGAAGCGTCGCCAGATCCTGGACGCAGACATACTTGGTCGTGTCGATCTCGGCCGGCGTCGGCGTCGAGGCTGCGGCGGGAGCGCTCGCCGGCGCGGCCACGCGGCCGGGCAGCGGCTGGGCCGGCATCCCGCCGCCCGCGGCCGCCTCGCCGACCCGGCGGGCCAGGGTGCGGAACTCCATCCGGTCGAGGAACTCGGCGAGCGTCGGGCCGTCCGGATCCCGCACGGTCAGGTCGTCGACGGGCTCGGGCAGCGGCGTGTCGCAGTCGAGCTGGACCAGCTGGCGCGACAGGCGGATCTGGTCGGCGAACTCGATCAGGGTCTCGCGACGCTTGGGTTGTTTGATCTCGCCGGCGCGGGCCAGCAGCGTGTCCAGGTCGCCGTACTCGTTGATGAGCTGGGCGGCGGTCTTGATGCCGATGCCGGGCGCGCCGGGCACGTTGTCGACGCTGTCGCCGCAGAGGGCCTGGACGTCGACGACCTTCTCCGGCGGGACGCCGAACTTCTCGACCACCTGCTCCGGGCCGATGAAGAGGTTCTTCATGGTGTCGAGCATCGACACCCGGTCGCCGACCAGCTGCATCAGATCCTTGTCGGACGAGACGATGACCACCTCGCCGCCCATGTCGCGGACCTTGCAGCTGTAGGCGGCGATCAGGTCGTCGGCCTCATAGCCGGCCAGCTCGATGCTGGGCACGCCGAAGGCCTTCGTCGCCTCGCGCACCAGCGGGAACTGGGGAACCAGATCCTCGGGCAGCGGCGGGCGATGGGCCTTGTACTGGTCGTACAGCTTGTTGCGGAACGTCTTCTCGGAGTGGTCGAAGATCACCGCGAGATGGGTCGGCGCATCTTCCTTGCTGTCCCGCAACAGCTTGAACAGCATGTTGCAGAAGCCCTGCACCGCGCCGACGGGCAGGCCGTCCGACTTGCGCGTCAGCGGCGGCAGGGCGTGGTAGGCGCGGAAGATGTAGCCGGAGCCGTCGATGAGATAGAGCCGGACGGCGGAACCGTCCTGGGTCGGCGGGGCGGGCTGTGCGGTCGCGTCGGCGGCGTCGGTCATGGCGGGCAAGATAGTGGCTGACTCGCCCCGGGTCAGCCCGTGATCGGCGCTTGGCGGAGCGTGGATATCGGCGCCACTATCAGCCAAGGCTCAAGGGGGATCAGGCATGGGCGCTGGCGGGATTGCGCGGTCGAGCGTCAGGGGGCGGCTGACGGGGATTCTGGCGTTGCTGACGATGTGTGTCGCGCCGGGGGCTGCTGCGGCCTCCGAAGACGCCGCGCCGACCTGGGTGAAGAGGCCGGACTTCGCCGAGCTTAGAGCCGCCTGGCCCGTCGAAGCCGCGCGTCAGGGCAAGGGCGGGTTCGTCGCGCTGAAATGCGAGGTCAACGTCCAGGGCGGGCTGGAAACCTGCAAGGTCGAGAAGGAAGATCCGCCGGGCGCGGGGTTCGGCCTGGCGGCGCTGTCGCTGACGCCCAGTTTCCAGATGAAGCCGAAGGTGGTCGACGGTCGTCCGGTTCGCGGCGAGGTCCGCGTGCCAATCAAGTTCGCGATCCGCGGGGGCATGGGCTTTGCGGGCTCGACGTCAGCGCTGGTGGCTAATCCGCTGTGGCTCAGGGCGCCGACCTATGCCGACGTCGCGGCCGTGCGGCCCGCGCGAGCGGGCGACGCGGTCTCGGGTCACGCTTCGATCCGCTGCGAGGTGACGTCCGCGAACACCCTGGACGATTGCAAGGTGCTGATGGAGTCGCCGCCCGCCAAGGGGTTCGGCGCGGCGGCGCTCAAGCTTGCGGAGCGGTTCGAGCTGCTGCCGGTCGGCGATGCGAGCAAGGATGTCTACGTGAACCTCGCGGTCCGCTTCGGCGGCGCCGAGACTGAGCGTGCGGTCTCGCATCCTCGCTGGATCACGGGGCTCGACCCCAAGAAAGTCGCGGAAATCTTCCCGGCGGCGGCGGTCGAGCGGGGATTGGTCGAGGGCGTCGGCGTCGCCGAATGCACGGTGGGGGTCGGAGGCGGGCTCACCGCCTGCAAGGTCGCGCGGGAGGATCCCGTCGAGGCCGGCTTCGGCGAAGCGGCTGTCGCGGTGGCCGGCATCATGCAGATGAGCCCATGGACCGACGACGGCCGCCCGGTGGACGGCGCCGTCATTCGCCTGCCGATCCGGTTCAAGAAGGCGCCGCAGGCCGCGAACTAGCGGAACAGCGCGTTGTAGTCCGTGCCGTCGCTGCGGGCCCACAGGCCGTTCGAATCGCCGGTTTCCAGGAAGTCCGCGGCGGCCGTCTTCAGCGCGGCCAGGGCGGCGTGGGCCAGGCCGGTGGCGGCGGACAGGCGGCGGACGCCCAGGACCTCCAGGTCGTCGGCCGGGGCGAGGCCGGGCCGGGCCATGACGTTCAGCGGCAGGCCGGCGCCCTCGACCAGGTTGCGGATCTCCGACGCCTCGACCACGCCCGGCGCGAACAGGCCGTCGGCCCCGGCCTCGCGATAGATCGCCGCCCGGCGCAGGGCCTCGGCCACCGCCGCCTCGCCCTGGGCGAGCTTGCGCAGCCAGACGTCGGTGCGGGCGTTGACGAACAGCGGCACGCCGGTGCGCTCGGCGGCGCGGCGGGCGGCCTCGATCTTGGCGGCCAGCGGCTCGGGCGCGCCGCCGCCGTCCTCGATGTTGATCCCGACCGCGCCGGCGTCGATCACCCGGACGATGGTCTCCTCGACCAGCGCCGGATCGTCGGAATAGCCGCCCTCGATGTCGGCGGTCAGCGGGATGGAGACGGCGCGGGCGGCGTCGGCGATGGTCTGGACCAGCAGGTCGACCGGCAGATGATTGCCGTCGGCATAGCCGTGGCTCCAGGCGACGGCGGCGCTGGAGGTGGCCACGGCCGGCGCGCCCAGGCTCTCGATGAGGCGCGCGGAGGCGGCGTCCCAGCCGTTGGCGAGGCGCAGGATGCGGGGCCCGGCGTGCAGGCTGCGGAAGGTGTCGGCGGGGGCTGTCTTGCTCATGACGGCAAGATAGGAAGCGAACGCCGGTCGGTCAGCCCGTCGACCGGCGGTTTTCGGACTCTAATGTCCGGCCGCGCCCTCGTAGGTTCCGGGCGCCAGCAACTCGCTCTCGTCGCCGGGCTCCGTCACCGCCACGAAGCGGCGGTCGCAGTAGGGGCAGTCGACTTCGCCGGCGCCGCCGAGCTCCAGCCAGACGCGCGGATGGCCCAGCGCGCCGCCGACGCCTTCGCAGGCGATGCGGTGCGAGCGCACCAGAATCGTCTCGGGCGGCGGGACGGTCGCCGCTTCCGGCAGCGGGGTGGCGGTCGGGGCGGTCCCCTTGGTCTTGCGGGCCATGGCAGCTCTTCCGTGCAAAGCGCGCCGCCGGCCTTGGCTGGACGGCGTGCGGGGCATACCTATGCGACACGCCGCTTGGGCGTCAATGAGACCGAATCCCCATGGATCTGCCCGACTACGCGATCGAGGCCGAAGGCCTGTACAAGACCTATGCCGGCGCCAAGACCACGCCGCCGAAACTGGCCTTGAACGGCATCGACCTGAAGATCCCGCGCGGGTCCATCTTCGGCCTGCTCGGACCGAACGGGGCGGGCAAGTCGACCTTCATCAACATTCTGGCCGGGCTGGTGCGGAAATCCTCCGGCACGGTGAAGATCTGGGGGCGCGACATCGATCAGCGCCCCCGCGACGCCCGCGCCGCCATCGGGGTGGTGCCGCAGGAACTGGCCGCCGACGTCTTCTTCACCCCGCGCGAGTCGCTGGAGGTCCAGGCGGGCATGTACGGCGTGCCCAAGAACGAGCGGAAGACCGACGAGCTGCTCGCGGCCCTGGGTCTCAGCGACAAGGCCGGCGCCTATGTCCGCATGCTGTCGGGCGGGATGAAGCGTCGCCTGATGGTGGCCAAGGCGATGGTCCATCATCCGCCGGTCCTGATCCTCGACGAGCCGACCGCCGGCGTGGACGTCGAGCTGCGCCGCCAGCTGTGGAACTACGTCGTGGGCCTGAACCAGCAGGGCGTGACCATCGTCCTGACCACCCACTACCTGGAAGAGGCGCAGGAGCTCTGCGACCAGATCGCCATCATCAACCGCGGCGAGGTCGCGGCCTGCGAGCCGACCGACGTGCTGCTCCGCCGGCTCGACACCCGCAATGTGATCGTCTCGCCGGAGGAGCCCGTAACCGTCGCGCCCGACCTGACCGGGTTCGAGACCAAGCTGCGCGGCGGCGGGGCCTTCGCCGTATCCTACAAGAAGGGCCAGTCCAGCGTGGAGCAGGTCCTGGCCGCCGTCCGTGGCGCCGGCCTTCACATCAAGGACATCGCCACCGAGGACCCCGACCTGGAGGACGTCTTCCTGGCCCTCACCTACGGCAATCCCGACGCGCTGCGCCCGACCGAGGACTGAGGGCAGGGTGTCCCGCATCTGAGGTTGTCGCCTCCCGTCGCCGTTCCGCCGCGCCGGGACGGCGGGGCTGGACCATCAGTATGCGCCCGCTGGGGCGGGGGTGGATGGGCGGCGTCGCGGGTTAGGGAAATCAAGCGGTTAGGTGAGGCGGTCTGACTGTAGAAGCGCCTTGCGGTCTCGCGGCGTCGCGCTTCGCGGCGGCTGGAGGCGCATGGAAAGCCGGCGAGACCGGTAGCCGATTGTCTCGAAATGTCCCGCCGTGTCCCGGGAAGATGCGTCTCGGGAGTCTTCATCCGATGGTCCCCGCGAAGGCGGGGATCCAAGCTGAGCTCGATCCATCCGCCCCTGCCGGAAGGCCAACTTCGGCTTGGGTCCCCGCCTTCGCGAGGACCCTCGGATAAGAATCGATAGGCCCAGGCCGCCTGACCGCCGGGCTGAATGTCGATCCGCCCTACGCCTTCAGGCGAACACCCGGCCCGCCACTGGCGTCGGCGCTGAGGGTCTGCGCTTCGCCGCCCCTGGGCCCAGACTCAATTGGAGACTGGGGATTTCAATGCCTTAGTCACGCCTCTCCGTCCCGTCGTCCCGGCGAAGGCCGGAATCCAGCTCGTAGAGCTGTGATCAGGCGAAAAAGTCACTCGCTGCCGGGGCTGAGGCTGGGTCCCGGCTTTCGCCGGGATGACCGGTATTGAGTGCGGACGCCGGTCTGAGTTTTCATCCGAAGGTCCTCGCGAAAGCGGGGACCCAAGCTGACCATCAGATCTGACCCGATGGGTGAAGCCGCATAGTCGGCTCGGGTCCCCGCCTTCGCGGGGACATACGGTGGTGGGGCGTGTTCGGTGCAAACAGCGATTGGGTCAGTTGAGCGGGGACACGTCCCGGCTGCGCCGGAACATGTCCCCCTTCCTCAGATCTCCACCATGTCGAAGTCCGACTTCGGCGTGCCGCACATCGGGCAGAGCCAGTCGTCGGGCAGGTCGGACCAGCGCGTGCCGGGCGCCAGGCCTTCGCCGGGGTCGCCGGCTTCCTCGTCGTAGAGGTAGCCGCAGGTGCGGCACTGCCAGGTCTTGTAGGGTTCGGCGTCGGCCATCGTCAGGCTCCGGAGGCGGGGACGACGGCCAGACCGCCGCGCAGCATCGCCAGGCTGGTCGCGCGGATCGGGGCCAGGTCCATGGCGGGATCGATCAGGCTCTGGATCGACAGGCCCATGAGCAGGCTGCCGATCGACAGGGCCGCGGCGTCGGCGTCGACCTCAGGCCGGATGGCGCCCTCGGCCTGGCCGCGCAGGATCATCGCCTCCAGCATCCGCTCGACCTTCTCGTGCGAGGCCGCGAAGGCCGTCCGCAGGGCCGACAGGTCGGCGACCGCGTCGGCCAGCAGCATGAAGTAGGCGCGGCCCTCGTCGTCCTCGCGCAGCCGGGCGATGAAGTGCTCGACGTAGCCCAGGACCGCCTCCAGGCCGGGCGCCGTGTCGACGCCGGCCGCCGCCAGCGCCTCGTTCTGGCGGGCGTGCAGGTGCGCGATCAGGGCCTCGATCATCCCCTGTTTCGAGCCGTACTTCTGCGCCGCCAGACCGCGGCTGTAGCCGGCGCGGGTCCCGATCGCCTCGAAGGTCGCCGCCCGCACGCCCTGGTCGCAGATCACCGCGATCGTCGCGGTCATCAGGCGGCGCTCGGACTCGTCCCGGCGTTCGGCCTGGGAGCGGCGGGGTCTGGCGGTGGAGCCGTCGGCGGGCATGGGCATGTCGTAACTTAGTTGTTGGCTGTTTAGCAAGTTGTGATAGCGTCGTTCCCCGAAGGCTGCCCGTTGAGAGCGGCCCAGGGAAGAGCGTCCGGAGACCCCCCATGATTCCGCAGCAGATCGCCGACACGATCGTCGACCCCAGGGCCTATGCCGACGGCGACCGCGTCGACGAGGCCTTCACCTGGCTGCGCGCCAACGCGCCGCTGGCGCAGGTCCAGCCGGAGGGGTTCGATCCCTTCTGGGCCGTCACCCGCTTCGCCGACATCCAGGAGGTCGAGAAGCAGAACGCGCTGTTCCACAACGGCGACCGCGCCACGGTCGTGACGCCGATCGAGGCCGACCGGAAGGTGCGCGAGATGACCGGCGGCTCGCCGCATCTGGTCCGTTCCCTGGTCCAGATGGACAACCCCGACCACTTCGCCTACCGCCGCCTGACCCAGGCCTGGTTCCTGCCGCAGAACATCCGGGGGCTGGAGCCGCGGATCCGCGAGATCGCCCGCGGCTTCATCGACCGGATGGCCGCGCACGGCGACCGCTGCGACTTCGCCAAGGACGTCGCCTTCCTGTTTCCGCTGCACGTCATCATGGAGGTGCTGGGCGTGCCCGAGGCCGACGAGCCGCGCATGCTCAAGCTGACCCAGGAGCTGTTCGGCAGCACCGATCCCGAGCTGAACCGCACCGGCAAGGCGATGGACCGCGAGACCGGCGTCCAGGCGGTGCAGGCGACGGTCGTCGACTTCATGACCTACTTCAACGCCATGACCGAGGACCGCCGGGCCAACCCGCGCGACGACCTGGCCAGCGTGATCGCCAACGGCGCCGTGCATGGACAGCCGCTCGGCCACCTGGAGGCGATGAGCTACTACATCATCGCCGCCACGGCCGGGCATGACACCACCTCCAGCACCACGGCCGGCGCCCTGTGGGCCTTGGCCGAGAACCCCGACCAGTTCCGCAAGCTCAAGGCCGACCCGTCGCTGATCCCCGGCCTGGTCGAGGAGTCGATCCGCTGGGTCACGCCGGTGAAGCACTTCATGCGCACGGCCACGGCCGACACGGAGCTGGATGGCCGCAAGATCGCCCAGGGCGACTGGATGATGCTCTGCTACCCGTCCGGCAACCGCGACGAGGCGGTGTTCGACGATCCGTTCCGGTTCGACATCGAGCGCTCGCCCAACAAGCACGTCGCCTTCGGCTACGGCGCCCACGTGTGCCTGGGCCAGCACCTGGCCCGGATGGAGATGCGCATCCTCTGGGAGGAGCTGCTGCCGCGCCTGGAGAGCGTCGAACTGGACGGGACGCCGAAGCGGATGGAGGCGGCCTTCGTCTGCGGGCCCAAGTCGGTGCCGATCCGCTTCAGGATGACCTAGCGCGTGGCGACATTTGGCCTGAGCGTATGAGTTTTCATCCGAAGGTCCTCGCGTAAGCGGGGCCCCAAGCTGATGTTCAAATCTCCCCCGATCGACGAAGCCGCACAGTCGGCTTGGGTCCCCGCCTTCGCGGGGACATACGGTGTTGGGGGGCGGGGTCGGCGTGAATGGCGACTGGCCCTGGTCACCGCATATTGCCGTTCTCCGGGGCGCAGGCCTAACCTCCCCCGATGTCGAGGGAGGGCGGCGGCGCATGCTCGAGCGGATCTTCAAGCTGAAGGCGCATGGGACGGCGTTGCGCACAGAGGTGCTGGCCGGACTGACCACCTTCCTGACCATGGCCTACATCGTGCTGGTCAACCCGACGATCCTGGCGGACGCGGGAATGCCGGTGGCGGCGGCCGCGGCGGCGACCTGCCTGGCGGCGGCGTTCGGCTCGATCATGATGGGGCTGGTCGCCAACTATCCGATCGCCCTGGCGCCGGGCATGGGGCTGAACGCCTACTTCACCTACACGGTGGTCCAGGGCATGGGCCTGCCCTGGCAGACGGCGCTGGGCTGCGTCTTCCTGTCGGGGTTGGCCTTCATGCTGCTGACGGTGGCGGGCATCCGGCAGATGATTGTCCAGGCGATCCCGCGCGACCTGTTCGCGGCCATCGCCGGCGGCATCGGCCTGTTCATCGCCTTCATCGGGCTGCGCAGCGCGGGGATCGTGGTCTCCAACCCGGCGACGACCGTGGCTCTGGGCGACCTGACCACGCCGGCCGCGGGGCTGACGGTGTTCGGCCTGGTGATCACCGGCGTGCTGCTGGCCTGGCGGATCCGGGCGGCGATGCTGGTCGGCATCCTGGCGACCACGATCCTGGCCTGGGTCCTGGGCGTCGTCGACTGGAAGCCTGCGCCCTACAGCTTCGAAGCCCTGACGGCGACGGCGTTCAAGCTCGACGTCCCGGCCGCGATCGGCATCGGCGGGGAGGGGCTGACCCTGGCCCTGATCGAGATCCTGTTCGTGTTCCTGTTCGTCGACCTGTTCGACAACGTCGGCACCCTGGTGGCGGTGACCAAGCGCGCCGGGCTGGTCGACAAGGACGGCGACATTCCGCGCCTCAACCGCGTGCTGGTCACCGATTCGACGGCGACCATGGTCGGGGCCGTCGCCGGCACGACCACGACGGTCAGCTATATCGAGAGCGCCGCGGGCGTGGCGGCCGGCGGCCGGACGGGGCTGACGGCGGTGGTCGTCGGCCTGCTGTTCCTGCTGGCGATGTTCTTCGCGCCGTTCGCCCAGGCGATCCCGGCCGCGGCCACCGCGCCGGCGCTGATCCTGGTCGGGGCGATGATGATGGCGCCGCTGGTCGAGAGCGACTGGACCGATCCGATGGTGGCGATCCCGGGTTTCCTGACCCTGGCGGCGATCCCCCTGACCTTTTCGATCGCCAACGGCCTGGCCTTCGGGATCATCGCCTATGCGGTGTTGCGGCTGGCGCGGGGCCAGGCCCGCTGGGCCGACTGGCTGCTGTATGTTCTGGCGGCCCTGTTCGTCGTCCGCTTCGTCTGGCTCGCGGCGGGCTAGCATAGCGGCGCGAGTTCGGCTAAAGACCCCGCCTCCGCCGGCCTCATGCACCCGTAGCTCAGCTGGATAGAGCGTTGCCCTCCGAAGGCAAAGGTCACACGTTCGAATCGTGTCGGGTGCGCCAGGCGGCTTGAATTCTGCGACCGCGCAGTGTTGTCGGGTCCTCTCCCTCCTGGTTCGAGGCGGGCTTCAGGACTCGCATTCGTCGTCTCGCGAGGTGATGCTCAAGGCCGTATGTCCGCAGGGACATGGCGGACCACGAGCGCCTGACCCCGCCTCGCCACCAGGGACGCGACGGAGATCATGACCCAGAGCCGGCTGCTGCGCATGGACAACATCGGCGTCGTGGTGGAGTCCCTCGACGCCGCCGTCGCCTTCTTCGCCGAGCTGGGCCTGATGCTCGAAGGGCGCGCCACGATCGAGGGGGCGTGGGCCGGGCGCATCACCGGGCTGGGCGATCAGCGCGTCGAGATCGCCATGATGGTCACGCCCGACGGCCACGGCCGCCTGGAGCTGTCGCGCTTTCTCGCGCCGGCCGTCGTCGCGGACCACCGCAACGCCCCGGTGAACGCTCTGGGCTATCTGCGCGCCATGTTCACGGTCAGCGACATCGACGACACGCTCGCCAGACTCCGCAACCACGGCGCGGAGCTTGTCGGCGAGGTGGTCCAGTACGAGGAAGCGTATCGGCTCTGCTACATCCGCGGGCCCGAGGGCCTTCTCATCGGGTTGGCGGAGCCGCTCGGCGCCAACCGCTAGCGCTTCCGCGCGATCGCCGGCGACGTATTGCGAACGGATCGCATTTGCACTAATCCCCGGTGTCGCTGCCTCTGCCGGTCCCGTGCTGCAAGGGCGCGCCGGAGACCCTGATGGCCAGCGCCGCCGCCGAAGTCGCAACCCTGTACGCCGATCATGGCGAGTGGCTTCGGTCCTGGCTCGGGCGCCGGACCCGCTGCCCGCACCGCGCCGTCGATCTCGTCCACGACACCTTCTGCCGGCTGCTCGAGCAGCAGGACGCCGCCGTGACGCCGCGCGATCCGCGAAGCTATCTCGCTACGGTGGCGCGCCGGCTGCTGATCGACGACGCGCGGCGGCGCAAGCTGGAGCTGGCCTATCTCGCCGCCTGCCCGGCCGAGATCGTCGACAGCTTGACGCCCGAGCGGGTCCTGGCCGCGGTCGACATGCTCGAGGAGGTGCTTCGCCTCATGGCCGGCATGACCGACACGGTGCGAGCGGCCTTCCTCCTCCGGCGTCTCGGCGAGATGACCTATGCCGATATCGGCGAGCGGCTGGGCATTTCGGAGCGCACGGCCAAGCGTCACGTCGCGCGCGCCTATGCCGACTGCTACACCCTGGCCTATTCTGACTGAATGAAAGTCGAGGCCGAGGGGCGAGCCGACCCCGACATTGTTGCGCAGGCGGCGGCCTGGGTGGTCGAGCTGGACGGCGACGAGGTGTCGCCCGAGGTCGTCGCCGCCTGCGAGGCCTGGTGCCAGAAGCATCCGCTTCACCGGCGAACGCTGGAGCGCATGCGCGCGCTGGACGGCCGGTTCGACAGCCTCGACGGCCGGGCGAGGCGGGTTCTGCAGGATGTCGCCGCGCCGGCCCGCCGGCGGAAGCGCGGCGTCGGCGCGGTCGCGGCGGCGGGCCTGGTCGGCGTCCTTGTGGTTGGCGGTTGGCTTGGGCTGCAGTCGCGGACCTTTCGGGCGCTTTCGCCGCAGTATGAGACCGCGCGCGGCGAACAGCGGACGATCGCCCTGGGCGACGGCTCCACGCTGGTGCTCGACACGGCTTCCGCGGCCAGCGTCGCGCTGACGGCCGATCGGCGCAGGGTCGAGCTGTTCCACGGCCAGGTCTTCGCCCAGGTCGCGCCCGACCGGGACGCGCCGTTCGTCGTCCGAACGGCGTCCGGTCAGGTCACCGCGCTGGGCACGGCGTTCATCGTGCGGGAGCAGGATGGCGCGACCTTCGTCACCGTCGTCGAATCGCGCGTCCGGGCCTGTCGCCGGGCGCTGTTGGCCAAGCCGGCCTGCCTTGAGCTCGGCCCCGGAGAGCAGGCCAGGCTCGGCCGCGACGGGGTTTCACGCCTGGCGGCTGTCGACGGGCGAGAGGCCTCAGCCTGGACGACCGGTTGGCTGGAGGCCGACGACCAGCCGGTGGTCGAGGTGCTGGACGCCCTGAATCGCTACCGCGCGCATCCTGTCGACTTCGACCGCAAGGCGCTGAGCGGCGTCCGGGTGACCGGCAGCTATCCGCTGAAGGACACCGATCGGGCGCTGGAGGCGATCGCCGGCTCGACCGGTCTGCGGATCAGCCGGAACGGCGACGCCGCCGTGCTCAGGCCGGCCGGCTGACTTTTTTCGCGAGGGGCTGTCCCTTTCGGCGCGCCTCGTCCGTCCCAGTTTCCGAAAGCAATACGGACGGGACTGACATGACCAGATTCAACGCGATGCGCGGCGTCGCCATGGCGGCGCTGCTGGCGACCGGCGCGCTCGGCGTGGCCGCGCCGGCGATGGCGCAGGCGACGGCCGCGGCGGCCCGCTTCGACGTGCCGGCCGGCGCGCTGGGCGCGGGGATCGCGCGCCTCGGACGGCAGGCCGGCGTGGTGGTGACCGTCGATCCGGCGCTGGTGCGCGGCAAGACGACCGCCGGCGTCAGCGGCCAGCACGGCGTGGCCGCGGCGCTGGACCAGCTCCTCGCCGGCAGCGGTCTCGTCGCGCAGTCCGACGGGCGCGGCGGTTTCCGTATCGTCCTGGCGGCGACGTCTTCTTCGGCGCCGGCCGTCGGAGGCGAGGCCCAGGAAGAGACCCATCTTTTCGATCCGCTGGTCGTGGTCGGCGCGCTGACCGACGTTGAGATCGACAGCGAGACGCTGGAGCTGCGCCAGGCGAACGATCTGTCGGACCTGTTCCGGCATGTGCCGTCGGTGACGGTCGGCGGCTCGGTCGGGATCGCCCAGAAGATCTACGTCCGCGGCCTCGAGGATTCGATGCTGAACGTGACCGTCGACGGCGCCCCTCAGCGCGGCACGCTGTTCCACCATATCGGCCGCGTCTCGATCGAGCCCGAGCTGCTCCAGACGGTCGACGTCCAGGCCGGCGCCGGCGAGGCCACGGCCGGCTTCGGCGCCATCGGCGGGGCGGTTCGCTTCCGCACCAAGGACGCCGATGACTTGCTGGAGCCGGGCCGCAACTTCGGCGCGGTGCTGAAGGCGGGCTACTTCTCCAACGACGCCAGCAAGTTCAGCGGCACGGTCTTCGGCCGGCTGTTCGGCGACATCGGGTTCGTCGCCTCCTATGTGACGGTCGACCGCAACGACACCAAGGACGGCGCCGGCGATCTCATTCGCGGCACGGCCGCCCAGCAGACGCTCGGCTACCTGAAGGTCGGCGGCGAGATCGCGCCGGGCCATCGGCTGTCGGTCAGCTATGAGCAGCGCAAGGAGGAGGCCCGGTTCGGCCAACGGCCCAACTGGCCGGTGACGGCCACCAACCCCCTGTTCCCGGGGCGCGGCGAGCGCCAGACGGCGGTGTTGAACTATGGGTTCAGCCTGGGGGAGGCGCTCGAGTTCGAAGCCACCGGCTACTGGACGCGGTCCGAGTTCATCCAGAACCGCACCGATCGCTGGGGCCTGTATGGCGCCGAGATCGACACCTTCGGCGGCGACCTGCGGGGTCGTTTCCGGCATGCCGGCCATGATGTGGTGTTCGGCGCCGAGTACCGGGACGATCGGGTCGTCAGCCGCTACCTCGGTGATCCCGCCGTCTGGCGGCCGTGGTCCTGGACGGCGGTCGGACGCTTCGAGGAAAAGGGCGACGTGCTCGGCCTCTACGCCCAGGACCACTGGCGGGTGAACGATCGGCTGCTGCTCAGCTACGGCGTCCGCTACGATGCCTATGACCTGACGCAGGTCACCTACCAGAACGGGACCGACAGCGACGGGTTCAGCTTCAACGCCGGTCTCGAATACGACATCACCGACGAGCTCCAGCTCAGCGCCGGCTATGCCGAAGCCTTCCGCGGGAAGGAGATCGGCGACGCCTTCACTCTGGAGATACGGCCCAACCGCATCTCGCTGGCGCCGAACCTGAAGCCGGAGACGGTCGCCAACTACGAACTCGGCCTGAGCTTCAAGCGCGGCGGCTTCAGCGCCTCGGCGGTCTACTACAACATGACCATCGACGATGTGATCTTCGACCAGTCGGGCTCGGGCCCGCCGCCGCAGGCCAGCGTCTACTACGAGAACATCGGCCAGTTCAAAGCCGAGGGCGTCGAGCTGCGCGCCGGCTATCGGACAGGTCCCTGGTCGATCGACGGCTACTACAACAGCTACGACTCCACGATCGGCGGGCATGTCGTCGAGGGCTACGAACACGTCGGGCTGGGGACGTCGGTGGGCGACAACTGGAGCCTGGTCGCCGGGTATCGTCCGACCCCCGCCTTCAGCTTCGAGGCCAGCCTTGTCCACTACGATGACTTCAACGATCTGGAGGTCCTGCAGCGCGCCGTGGAGATCAAATGGATCGACAGCACGCGGAAGGTGGATAAGCCGGGTTACACCGTGGTTGACCTTGTCGCGTTGTGGCGGCCTTTCCCGGACGAGCGGCTGACGCTCCAGGCCGCGGTCTACAACCTGTTCGACAAGCGCTATCGCGCCCATTCCAGCGTCGCCGACTACACCCACATTCCCGGTTGGGAAGGCATCTCGGGCGTCTATGAGCCTGGCCGCGACGTCCGCCTGTCCGTGGCGTACCGGTTCTGACCGGCGCCTTGGGCGGCGCCGTGAAACGGAGCGCGCCGCCGCGCTGGCGGCGCGTCCTGCGCCTGTGGCACCGCTGGTTCGGCCTCGGCGCTGCGGTCTGGCTGTTGCTGCTGGCCGTCACCGGTTCGGCGATCGTCTTCTATGAGGAGCTGGATCGGGCGCTGAATCCCGACTGGCGTTCGATCCCGGTGGCCGCGGCGCCCAGGACGCCGGCGGCCGACCGGGCGGTCGAGGCGGCCGCCCGCGCCGTGCCCGGCTTCTCTCCGCGCTACATCGACCTGCCCGACAAGCCTGGCGAGACCATCGTCATGCTGGGCGAGATCGATGCGCCCGACGGCAAGGGCGGACCGGCCCAGGTCTTCGCCGATCCGCGCGACGGCCAGGTGCTGGGCTGGCGGCGCAACGACGTGGTCAGCTTCGACCGCCGTCATCTGATGGATACGCTGTACGGCCTGCATGTCGATCTCAAGCTGGGGCCGGCGATGACCTGGTTCCTGGGCCTGGTCGGGCTCCTCTGGGCGATCGACCACATCGCGGCGATCATCCTGGCGATCCCGAGCGTGAAGGCCTGGCGCAGCGCCTTCCGCATCCAGGGGCGAGGGCTGAACCTGCGCCGCGTCTTCGACCTGCATCGCGCGCCCGGCCTGTGGCTCGCGCCGGTGACGCTGGTCGTGGCCGTGACGGGAACGGTGTTGGCCTGGCCGGACGACAGCCGTGAGGCGGTGCGGCTGGTCGCGCCGGTCTCCGAACGTCTGCACGAGCACTATCCCAGCAAAGGGCCGCCTCCGGCGCCGATCGGCGTCGATCGAGCCGTCGCGATCGCCACGGGCCATACCCGCGCCGCGGCCGACAGCGTTCTGGTGGTTGCTCGCAAGGGCGTCTACGGCGTCCGCACCTTCGACGATCGCGACCTGGACCATCTCGGTCGCCTGTGGACCTACGTCGCCATGGCGGACGGACGCATCGTCGGGCAGCGTCACGACAACGGCCAGGGCGCCGGCGACGGCTTCTTCGCCTGGCAGTATCCGCTGCATTCCGGCCAGGCGCTGGGGTTGACCGGGCGTTTGCTGGTGCTGGCTTCGGGCCTGGCGACGATCCTCCTGTGCGTCACCGGCGTCGTGCTGTGGGCGCGGCGCAGGCCCAAGCCGCGCCGTTCCTAGCGGATTCCCGCGACCAGGCCGTCCCGGATCCACTGGCCGAGAAACGCGCCCGCCGTCTCGACGCCGGCCGCCTCGCCGAGTCTCTCGACGGCGACGTCGCACACCTCGGCGAAGGCGCAGCCGGCGCAGGCGAGGAGCAGGGCGTCGCGCTCCAGCGGATCGAGCGCTCGGAAGCAGGACACGCCCTCGCGGCGCCAGACCAGCAGTCCGCCCGGAGAGTCCAGGGACGCGGCTGGCGGCGGGGTGTGATCCCGTGAGAGGGCAGACCAGATCTCGGAGGCGTTGGTGGCGCGTACGCAGATGCGAAGGGTCGGCGAGAAGCGCAGGACGGCCGTATCCCAATCGGCGGCGGCCAGGTCGGCGGGATTGAGGGGCCTGTGGTCCGCCGCCACGAAGGCTTCCTCCAGCGCCAGCTCAAGCCGCGCCAGCTCGCGAATCTCCGGGTCGCCCGGATACAGGCGGGCGAGCGTCTCCGGAAATCCCCGACCATAGGCGTCGAGCGTCCAACTGCTCGGCGGGACCCGGTCGACATGGGCGGCGACAGCCGCCTGGAACGCCGAGCCGCCGATCCACTGGCGCGTGCGGGGGAAGGTCGCCTCCAGACAGGATACGAGCTGCGAGCGGTAGTTGTTCAGGTGAACGTTCAGGCCGGGCGCATAGGTCGGGCCGAGGCCGGCGGCGTCCTCGCCGGTTCGGAGCCAGCGCCCGAAGTCGCGCTGGAGCGCCAGGAGGTTCATGCCGCCTCCGGTCGGGCGCCGGCGGCCAGGTCGCGGGCGATGTCGAGCTCCTCGAGCAGATCGGCGAGCGGGGGAATGTCGTCGTCGCGCTCGATCATGGTCGCGATCGGACCCAGGCGGGGCATGACATGGGCGTACAGGTCCCACACCGAGGGCGGGACGGGCTGGTCATGGGTGTCGATCAGCATCTCCCGCCCCTGGCTGTGGCCGGCGAGATGGACCTGGCGGATGCGCCGCGCCGGGACGCCGTCGAGATAGGCGACGGGGTCGAACCCGTGGTTGGTCGCGCTGACGAAGACGTTGTTCACGTCCAGCAGCAGGCCGCAGCCGGCGCGGCGCGCGACCTCGTCGAGGAACTGCCACTCGGTCATGTCGGCGCCGGCGAAGTCGATGTAGGTCGATGGATTTTCGAGCAGCATCGCGCGGCCCAGCGCCTCCTGCGCCCGCTCGACATTGGCGCAGACGACGTCCAGGGCCTCGACCGTGTAGGGCAGCGGCAGAAGGTCGTGGCTGTTGAAGCCGTCGATCCGGCTCCAGCTCAGATGGTCGGAGACGAACAGCGGCTCCACGGCGTCGACCAGCGTCCGAAGTCGGCGAAGATAGGCCGGGTCGAGGCCGTCGGCCGAGCCGATCGACATCGAAACGCCGTGGAGCGCGACCGGATACCGCTGGCGGACCCGGTCCAGGACTTGGAGCGGACGCCCGCCGTCGACCATGAAATTCTCGGAGATCACCTCGACGAAGTCGACGTCGACCGCGTGGGCGAGGAAGGGTTCGTAGTGCGGCTTGCGGAGGCCGAGCCCGAAACCGTCGAAGGTGGGGATGGTCATGCCGGCCTCTCCGGGCAGCGGCGCGCCCGGTCGCGTGACCGCGGCCGGGCGCGCGGGGATCACTTCGGCTCCGTCAGGCTGCCGCCCGCGGCCGCGCACTGGGCCTTGGTCATCTCCTTGAAGCCGTGGCCCTTGCAGTCGTTCTGGCCCCGGCAGTCGTTCTTGGCGGTCTTGCAGTCGGAGGTCCCCTTGCAGCTGTTGACGCCGTAGCAATGGACCTTGGCGGTCTCGCCCTTCGGCGCGCTTTCGCGGGCGAAGGTCGGCGCCGATACGGACATGGCGATGAAGGCGGCGGTGGCGGCGAGGCTCAGTCCTGTGCGGACGCTGGTCATCTGTTCGCTCCCTTGAAGCGGGTTGCGCCGGTCTGGCGTCTGTCTCTTCGGGAGAGGGGGCGGCGCGGTTACAGGCGCCGGACGAATTCACCAGCGCAGCAGGCGCGGGCCGAGCAGGGCGCCCAGCCCGGCCGCCAACAGGATGCCGAGCGAGTACCAGGTCAGGACGAACAGCGCCGAAACCTCGGGGCAGTGCAGGCAGTAGACGGTCGCGGCGAAGGCGCCCGACGCCAGGCCGGCCGTCGCGCCGGCCGCGCGCAACCGTGTCGGCGCCAGCCGCCGGAAGGCCCACAGCAGCCCGACGAAGATCGGGAGCGCCAGCAGCAGCACCCGCCAGGGGCAGCTCTTCCAGCTGTGGCCCAGCCACATCGACAGCCACATCCCCTGCGGCGCGCCGAGCAGTTCGGCGACGCCGGCGCCCGCCAGCAGCAGCACCGGCGCGAGCAGCAGCCAAAGCCAACGCTCCCCTCCGGCGTCGTCCGGCCGCGCCAGTCTGATCGTCGCCAGGGCGGCGATGAGCGCGATCGCGATCGTATAGCCCCACTTCATCCAGAACACGCCGCCCCGCATGGCCGCGGCGAGGTCCGGCCGCGGCCCCATCCACAGCAGCAGAAGGGCCGTCGACACGGCGGCTCCGCAGACCAGACCGACCGCGAGGCGCCGGGCGACGCCGTGGCGGCGGACGGGGCGTACGTCCCGCGCCAGCTGCTCGATGAGGCGTTCAGTGTTCACGACCGGCCTCCCTGGACACGGGCGAACAGCGCCTTCAGGCCCCGATGGACGGAAATCTTGACGTCGGACTCGCCCAGGCCCGCCGCCTCGGCCGTCTCGGCGATGCTCCGCCCCTCGACCCGTGTCGCCTGGATCACGGCGGCCTGTTTCGGCGGCAGGGTCTTCAGCAGGTCGGACAGATCCATTCGCGCGTCGACCGCGGCGGCGAAGTCCTCGGCCAGGAGCGTGTCCTCCAGCCCGTCCATCGGAACCAGGCGCCGCACGCGCCGGAAGTGGTCGATCATCTTGTAGCGCGCGATGGCGAACAGCCAGGCCGAGAACGGCCGGTCGCGGTCGTAGGTGGCGCGCCGGGTGTGAACGGCGATGAGCGTTTCCTGCACCAGATCCTCGATGTCGTCTCCGTCGCCGCGGACGCGTCGCCGATAGAAGGCGCGCAGCAGCGGGACCAGGGCGCGAAGCAGCGCGGCATGGTCGTCGGCGCGGCCGTCGAGGCCGCCGATCATCCACGCCTGCAATTGATCCGCGCTGGTCGTCATTCACGCTCCCGATCACGCATTCGCAGCCGGCAGGGCGCTGGTTACAGCCGCGGCCAGACTATTTCGTCGGAGGCGGCCTGTAACCCTCGCCCTGGGTGTCCCGAAGTCGAGGGGTGATCCGGGTCTTCAACGCCTCCCTCCGGGTCATGGCGGTCCGGTCGCGCTCGCGGGCCGGGCCGCGTCCGAGGCTTCTCGATCCCAGGAGATCATCATGCAGACCACCCGCGCCGCGCTTGCCGCCGGATTGGCCCTCGCCGTCGCCGGCGCCGCCTTCGCCTCGGCCGGCGTCGCCCAGGAGAAGGCGGCGGCCAAGCCCGCCATGGAGAAGTGCTACGGCGTCGCGCTCGCCGGCAAGAACGACTGCAAGGCGGGGGCCGGGACCAGCTGCGCCGGCACATCGAAGGTCGACTACCAGGGTGACGCCTGGAAGCTGGTCAAGGTCGGCGAGTGCGTGAAGACCAAGACCCCGAAGGGTTTCGGCTCGCTGACGCCGAAGGCCTGATCGCGCCGGCGTGCGTGCGGAGGCCGCCGCCGGCGTCTCTCCGCGCGCACGGCCGAACCGTCGTTCCCGACAAGGAGACCTTCATGACCCTGGGGATGTCGCTCTCTGCCCGGATCGCGCGCCTGGGCGCGCTGATTCCCGACGCTCTTCTCCTGCTGGTCGCCCGGCTGGCCGTCGCGGCGGTGTTCTTCCTGTCCGGCCGGACGAAGGTGGAGGGGCTGCTGACCATCACGGACGGCGCCTATGAGCTGTTCCGGACGGAGTACCGGTTGCCGCTGATTCCGCCGGATATCGCCGCGGTCGCCGCGACCCTGTCGGAGCACGCCTTTCCGATCCTGCTGGCGCTCGGCCTGTTCACGCGGGCCGCCGCCGCCGGCCTGCTGGTCATGACCCTGGTGATTCAGCTGTTCGTCTATCCGGACGCCTGGCCGACCCATCTGAGCTGGGCGGCGATCCTGCTGCCGCTGATCGCCCGCGGCGGCGGGGCCTGGTCGCTCGACGCCGTCAGCGGCCGGGCCCTGGCGGCGATACGGTGAGGACGCCGCGGGGGCGATCCGGCCGAAACGCCCGTGCGGCGGGGCGTTCTCGAGACGCTCCACAGGGATTCCACAGGGGCGTACACGGAAGGTGAGATTTCGGTTTGACTCTCCGTCGGGGGGCTCCTAAAAGCCGCCCTCCCGACGCGCCGGACACCTCCGGAACGGCGGGGCCCCAAGAAACCGAAACGCTTTGAAAATAAGCCGGTTGACAGGGAAAATTGGAGCGACTAGATACGCCGCTCTTCGCCGCCGCCGGGCATTGTACGGTGGGTTGGGGCTTCGGCGCTGACGGGTCTTTGACATTGTAGATAGGAAAGAGAAACGCAGGCGGCGGTGTTTCGCGGGCAGAGCAAGTCTGTCCTTGAACGCTGACAAATGCGGTCTCTTGAAGACACCATGGACTATGGACTGGACGCCTTTTGGTGTCTGGTCGATGTGCATGGGAACTCGTCAAGAAACTATGCAAAACCAGAACGAGCTTTGGTCCTTCGGGATTGAGGTACAGTGATGGGTTAGCGGTCTAACTCAACCTGAGAGTTTGATCCTGGCTCAGAGCGAACGCTGGCGGCAGGCCTAACACATGCAAGTCGAACGATCCTTCGGGATAGTGGCGGACGGGTGAGTAACACGTGGGAACGTGCCCTTTGGTTCGGAACAACTCAGGGAAACTTGAGCTAATACCGAATGTGCCCTTCGGGGGAAAGATTTATCGCCATTGGAGCGGCCCGCGTCTGATTAGCTAGTTGGTGAGGTAAAGGCTCACCAAGGCTACGATCAGTAGCTGGTCTGAGAGGATGATCAGCCACATTGGGACTGAGACACGGCCCAAACTCCTACGGGAGGCAGCAGTGGGGAATCTTGCGCAATGGGCGAAAGCCTGACGCAGCCATGCCGCGTGA